>JBJTJS010000191.1:0-4800 GCA_046096085.1 bacterium | reverse complement strand
TGTTCGCCCACGGCCCGCTGACCGACCTGGACGTCCCCAAGACGGGGTCGACGTTCGTGTGCTCCGTATTGGATCCGGCCCTGCGCGAGCCCGCGTCGGTCGCGGTGAAGCACGGGCGGATGGAGCGCGACAAGGGCCCGGGGGAGATCGTCGTCATCTCCACGCGCGATCCGCTGGACTCGTGGCTGTCCCTCTACAACTACGGCTGCACGGGCGTCGGCCGGCTGCGCCGGCGGCTGGATCGGCAGGGGCGCGCCTCCAGGTACGACGGGACTCCCGAGGGCTTCGACGCGGGGGTGCGCGCGGTGGGTGATCCGTCGCGGCCCTCGATCGCGGGAGAGGGCTACGCCGCCGCCGCCCACCTGGGGATGGGCTTCCAGAATTTCCGGGAGCTGGTGATGTCCTTCGCGTGGCCGCTGCAGGTCTTCGGGTCCGCGGAGGACCTGTCGGACGTGGGTGCGTACTACCGCGATCGTCGCGTGGTGGATCACCGGATCCGCTTCGCGTCACTGCGGGACGACCTGGCCGGTCTCCTCGAGGGTCCCCTGTCCGAGCACGTCCGGCCCGGGATCGACGTACGCGACCTGGTGTGGGAGTCGGAAGCGATCAACGTCTCCCCGCACGCCCTGTCGCTGGACGACGTGCTGCCGTCGACGCGCGAGCATGTGGCCGCCGTGGAGTCCCTCACCGGCGACATCGAGGGCGCGTGGCGGGGCGGTCTCGCTCGGCGGGACCCGTCGGCAGAATCGCTCGGCCGACACGCTTGACATGGCCAGGAACCCGTGATGTAATTCGAACATACGTTCGATTTTGCCCGGGGAGGGGGTGCCGGTTGTCGGTAGCTGCGCTGGCCAGTCCCGACCCGCGATTCGGGCCGGATGCCCGCCTGGGGCGGGCAGTTGAGGCTGTCGAGGCCGCATTGGCGGACCTGGCGGGAATCGACCTGTCGGAGGTGAGCGCCGCGTCCCTCGGCGAGGTGTGCGAGCGGCTTCAGCGCGCGTCGCGGCAGTTGGGGGGCTCGCGCGCAGCGATCGCGGACCGCTTCGCCCAGGACGGGTCATGGTGGGCGGACGGCGCGAAGTCCGCGGTCACCTGGCTGAGGTGGAAGAGCAAGGACGGCTACGGCCCGGCCGCGGGCATCGTGGAGGCCGGCGAGGTCTCCCGGCACCTTCCGGAGGTCGGCCAGGCGTGGCGTGACGGTGTCCTGGGCGAGGGCCACGTGCGGGCCCTGCGCCGCGCGTGGCAGCGGTTCCCGCGCCTGCACCCGCACCTGGTGGCAGCGCAAGGCAAGATCCTCGAGCTCGCTGCGGAGCAGGAACCCAAGCGGTTCTGGGGATGCCTGCAGCGCCTGTGCCGCCAGTTGGACCCCGACGCCTACGACGCGGGTGCCAAGGAGCCGGAGTTCTCCTTGCACGCCTCGACCGTGCTGGATGGTCATGTGCGGGTGGATGGCCTGCTGCCCGCGGATGTCGGCGCGCAGTTCATCGCGATGCTGGAGTCCGCTCGGCGGCAGTTGCAGCCCGATGGCACGACGACGCCGGAGATGGACCTGCGCCGTAGGTCGTCGCGCAATGTGGAGGCCCTGCAGCGGATCCTGGCCGCCGCCGAGAGCCAGGGAGACTTCCCGACCGTGTCGGGGGCTCGGCCGATCGTCCACGTCACCGTGGACGCCGCCACGCTCGAGAGTGGGGCGGGGATGGGATGGCTGGAGCGGTTCGGCGTGCCGGAGATGCCGGTGAGCGCGGACTTTGTCCGGCGCCTGTCCTGTGACGCGACCCTGCGGCCGCTCATCCTCGACGCGGAGGGCAACCTCGCGGCATTCGGCACCGCGTCGCGGGTCATTCCCGCCTCGATGCGCCGCTACGTGATCACCCGGGATCGGCATTGTCGGTTCGGGGGCTGCCTCTCACGCATCGACGAGGTCCACCACGTCATCTTCTTCTCCCAGGGCGGCCCGACGCGCAGCGACAACCTCCTCGGCTTGTGCTGGCACCACCATCACCTCGTTCACGAGGGCGGCTGGAAGGTGCGGGGCAATGCGAACGACGCCGTCGAATGCACCAGCCCCGCCGGCAAATCCTGGATCTCCCGCGTCCCCAAGCAGGACATCATGATGCCTCCGCCCCTGACGCTATGAACCCTTCGTGGCAACCTCATCGGCGACGTCCATGAGCACCTGGACGTCCTCGCCGGTGGTGCGGGGATTGGTGAAGCAGGGGCGCAGCCACGTCTCGCCGTCCACCACGGCATGGGAGATGTAGACGCGGCCGTCAACCTGCAACTTCTTCACCAGGTCGGCGTTGTCGATCCCTGGCCTGCGCATGAGGACGATGGACAGGTCGGGAAAGGGGCCGACCTCCCAGCCGCGCTCGGCCGCCATGGCGTGCAGCAGGTGCGCGAAGTCGATGTTGCGCTGGATGGCCTCGCGGAACTTCGCCGCGCCGTGCACCCGGAAGGCGAGCCACAGCTTGAGCGCACGGAGCGGGCGTGAGTACTCGAGAGTCACGTCCACCGCGTTGCGGGTGCCCGGGATGTACGTCGTCTCATGGCCGAAGGCGTCCGCGAGCGACGACTCGTCGCGGACCATGACGATGCCGCACGCCTTGGGTACGAACATCCACTTGTGCGCATCGATGGTCACCGAATCGGCCCGGTCCAGGCCGGCGAAGCGCTCCGGCATCACGGCGGCGGCAGGCAGGCCGTAGGCGCCGTCGACATGCATCCATACGCCGCGCTCGGCGCAGATGTCAGCGATGGCGGCGAGCGGGTCGATGGCGCCGGTGAGCGTGGTCCCGGCGGTCCCGACCACGGCGATGGGGATGCGCCCGGCGGCGAGGTCGGCGTCCAGCTGCCGGGAGAGGGCGTCGGGGCGCATGCGCCTGTGGTCGTCGATGGGGACGTCGCGCAGGTTCGCGGAGCCGATGCCGAGCAGCTCCACCGCACGCTGGATCGAGTAGTGAGCATCAGAGGAGCAGTACACGACCGCCCCGGGTGGTGTGCCCGTGCGGCGCGAACCGGGAACGGCGCGCTCACGAGCGGCGGCAAGAGCCGTGACGTTCGAGACGGTGCCGCCGGAGGTGAAGGAGCCGCCGGCGAGCGGGTAGCCGAGGAACTCTGCCGTCCAGCGCAGGGCCTGCGCCTCGATGCGCGTCGCCGCCCCGGCGTGCAGCGCGAGATTGGGGTCGTACGAGTGGGCGAGGAGGTCGGCGAGAGCGCCGATCTCCAGGCCGGATGATCCGATGTAGGCGAGGTAGCGTGGGCGGGCCTGCGCCAGCGACTGGTCGAGTGCCTCCGCCGCCTCGTCGAGCGCCTCCACCACGTCGGCGCCCGTCTCGGGGAGCGGCAGGTCGAGGGTGGCGAGAAGTGCGGACGAGATCGGTGGCTCGATGTCGCGGGCGTGGTCGAACTCCTCCCACGCGGCGGCCACGAGGTCGCGCGCATGGTCCAGTGCCCGCTCCCGCTCGAGCTTCACGCGTCCCCCACCCGGTGAAAGGAGTAGGAAGCAGGGTCATACCTGTCGTAGCATCCGGCATGAAGGTCAGCGTGAGCCTCCCCGACGATGACGTGGCCTTCCTGGATGACTACGCGAAGTCCACGCAGGCCGCCTCTCGCTCCGCTGCCTTGCACGAGGCGATTGCCCTTCTGCGCACAGCGCACCTGATGGGCGACTACGCACAGGCCTTCGACGAGTGGATCGACTCCGGCGAGGCGGCGTTGTGGGATGTCGTCGTGGCCGACGGTCTGGCGTGACATGCGACGCGGGGAACTGTGGTGGGTCGACCTGGAACCTGCCCTGCCGGGCGAGGCTGGCAAGACCCGTCCGTGCGTGATCGTCAGCAATGACGCGAACAACGTCACCGCTCGTCGCCTCGGTCGAGGGACAGTGACGATCGTGCCCTTGACATCGGCGACGGCCCGGGTCTTCGCCTTCCAGGTGTTCATTCCTGCAGGCGAAGCCGGACTTCCCAGGGACTCAAAGGCGCAGACGGAGCAGATCCACGCGGTCGCCGTCGAGCGCGTGCGCGATCGGATCGGAGCGCTCGATCCCGCTCGAAGGGAGACGTTGGATCGCGCGCTGCGTCTCCAGTTGGGCCTCTGAAGCCTCACGTGCCGATCTCCTGGCGGTAGCGCATGAGGTCCTTCGTGCGATTGACCCCGACGACGCCGACGACGTCTCCGTCGCGCACGTACTCGACGATGCAGTCCCCGCTCCACTCGCCATCGACGAGCGCAGGCGTGCCGAGCGCCGGCTGACCGTAGGACTGCAGGCCGAGGTCGTACTGGTCGCTCCAGAACGCCGGCATCGGACGGAAGTCCCCCTCCGGCTCCTCGCCCCGCAGCAGCGCGCCGAGGGTCTGCCCGGCCCGCTTGCCCGTCTCGGTCGGCAGGTTCCAGTGCTCGATGCGTCGCGGCACGTCGTCGAAGCGGGGATTCGGGAAGCGCGCGATGTCGCCGACCGCGACGGCGGGGACATCCGTGCCGAGGACCCGCATGAGGTTGTCTGTGAGCACCCCGTCGGACAGGTCCAGGTCGTTGCCGTGCAGCCACTCGACGTTCGGCACGCTGCCGACGGCCTCGATCACGAGGTCCGCGTCCAGGCGCGTGCCGTCAGCCAGCGTGGCGCCGTCCTCGTGGAACTCCGCGACTCCCGCGCCGAGGTGGAAGGTGACGCCGCGCGCCTCGTGGTGGGCCTTCATGGCGGCACCGAGTTCGTGGCCGAGCGGGCGCAGCATGGGCTCCGCGTCGTACGCCGTCACCGTGACGTCGCAGCCCAGTTGCACCGCCGTCGCCGCCACCTCG
>JBJTJS010000190.1:0-13281 GCA_046096085.1 bacterium | reverse complement strand
GGTGTGCGCCTCGTAGTGGTCGGCGATCACCGGCGCGACGACGTCGCGGGCGAATGCCTCGACGGTCTTCTTGAGCTCGACGTACTCGGTCGGCAGGGCGTGCAGCATCAGTCCTCCGTGGGTTGGGTGCGAGCTCGGACTACGCGGGAGGGGCTGGGCCTCCCGAGGACCCCGGCCATCCAAGCACTCGTGGCCACCAGCGCCGCGAGGTCGACGCCGGTGCGGATGCCCAGGCCGTCGAGCATGTAGACGAGATCCTCGGTGGCGAGGTTGCCGGTGGCCGACTTCGCGTAGGGGCAGCCGCCGAGGCCGCCCGCCGACGCATCGACCGTCGTCACCCCGCATCGCAGGGCGGCGAGGGTGTTGGCGAGGGCCTGGCCGTAGGTGTCGTGGAAGTGGACGCCGACGACCCCCAGCGGAACGCCGACTCGCACGAGCCGCGCCACCATGTCGGCGACCTGGCCGGGGGTGGCCACCCCGATCGTGTCCCCGAGGCTCACCGAGGTGCACCCCAGGCCCACCAGGCGCTGCACGGCGTCGGCGGCGCGATCAGCCGGTACGCCGCCCTCCCACGGGTCGCCGAAGCACATCGACAGGTAGCCGCGCACGCCCAGGCCCGCATCGCGTGCCCGCGCGACGGTGGGCGCGAACATCTCCCACTGCGCGTCGTACCCCCGCCCGAGGTTGCGCTCCGCGAAGGACTCCGTCGCGCTGGCGAACACCGCGACGTCGGTGGCCCCCGCCGCCAGGGCCGCCTCCAGGCCGCGCAGGTTCGGGACCAGGACCGGGTAGCGAACGGCGGGATCCCGGCGCACGGACGCCATCACCTCCGCGGCATCGGCCAGCTGCGGCACGCGGTCCGGCCGCACGAAGCTCGTCGCCTCCCCGATGCCCAGGCCCGCGCCGGCGAGGCGCTCGACGAACTCCGCCTTCACGGCGGTGGGCACGATGCCCGGCTCGTTCTGCAGCCCGTCGCGCGGGCCGACCTCCCAGACGGTGACCTCGGCGGGCAGGCCCGGGTCGGGGACGACCATCGGCAGGCCGCTCACGACGCGCTCCCCTGCGCCGGCTCCAACTCGACCTCGACCAGGTCCTGGTCCAGCCGCACCTGCTCCCCCACCGCCACACTCACCCGTGCGACCACCGACGCCGCCGGCGCGCGCAGGGTGTGCTCCATCTTCATGGCCTCGACGACCACGAGCGCGTCTCCGGGCTCGACGCGGGCGCCCACCGCCACGGGGACGTCGGTCACGGCACCCGGCATCGGGCTACGGGCCACCCAGCGGCCCTCCGGGCCCGACGTCGACGCGGCGCGCACCACGCGATCGCGGGGATGGACGGCGGTGAGCCGGTGATGTCCCTCGGCGTCATGCAGCCACACCTGCCCACCGGCGACGGCGACCGCGTCCACGACGTCGGGAGCGACCCTGCTCCCCTCGATCTCCACCGACGGGACCGCCGCGATGTCCACCGACGGGACCGCCCCTTCGGCGCAAACGGTGACTTCCCGGCCCTCGATCTCCCACCGCTGCGGGGCCGGACCGCCCAGCCGCCAGGCGTCACCCGCATCGAACGTCGTCTCCCCCGGTGCCGGGAGGAGCGCCAGCGCCGCCGCCGCGATGACCGGGTCGCTCACGGCCGGCACCCGAGGCTCGCGGCCGTCGAGCAGCGACGTGTCGAGGTCGCCCGCCCTCACTCGCGGGTCGCGCAGGATGCCGCGCAGGTCGTCGATGTTCGTGGTGACGCCGATGCACACCGTCTCCCCGAGGCCGCGTTCGAGCGCCTCGATCGCGGACATGCGGGTCGGGGCATGCGCGATGACCTTCGCCAGCATCGGGTCGTAGTACGACGTCACCTGAACGCCATCGGCGACGCCGGCGTCGACGCGCAGGCCCTCGGGCTGGCGCTGGCTCTCGGGCTCGCGCCAGAGGAGGATGGTCCCCCCGGTCGGCAGCGACCCCCGCGCGGGATCCTCGGCGTAGACGCGTGCCTCGATCGCATGGCCATCGATCCGCACGTCCTCCTGCGCGAGCGGCAGACGCTCCCCCGCGGCCACCCGAAGCTGCATCTCGACGAGGTCGATGCCGGTCACCGCCTCGGTCACCGGGGGCTCGACCTGCAGGCGCGGGTTCATCTCCAAGAAAGCGAAGTCCGCGGGGCGAGCGGCCGGCACGACGTACTCCACGGTCCCCGCCGACGTGTAGCCCACCGCGCGCGCCAGCCGCACGGCGGAGGCGCAGATCTCCTCGCGCAGGCCGGCGTCGAGCAGCGGGGACGGAGCCTCCTCGATGACCTTCTGGTGGCGGCGCTGCAGCGAGCACTCGCGCTCCCCGAGGTGGATCACGCAGCCGTGCTCGTCGGCGAGGACCTGCACCTCGATGTGGCGCGGGGAGTCCACGTAGCGCTCGACGAGGAGCCGGTCGTCGGCGAACGCCGCCGCCGCCTCGCGACGCGACCCGGCGATCGCCGCGCGTACGTCGTCGCCCTCCCGCACCACGCGCATGCCCTTGCCGCCGCCGCCCGCGGCCGGCTTGAGGAGCGCGGGGAAGCCGACCTCCCGCACGGCGTCGGCGATGTCGTCATCGTCCATGTCGGGGTCGTGTCGGCCGGGGACGACGGGCACGCCCGCCGCGATGGCGGTGGCCTTCGCGGCGATCTTGTCGCCCATCGCGTCGATGACCTCGGGCGTGGGGCCGATGAAGACGATCCCGGCCTCGCGGCAGGCGCGCGCGAACGCGGCGTTCTCGGACAGGAATCCGTAGCCGGGATGGATCGCCCGGGCACCGCTGCGCAGCGCGGAGTCGACGACGCGGTCGATGTCGAGGTAGCTCTCGCGGGCGGGGGCAGGACCGAGGCGCACGGCGGCGTCGGCGAGCCGCACATGCGGCGCATCGCGGTCCGCGTAGCTGTAGACCGCGACGCCGCCGATCCCCAGGCGCCGCAGGGTCCGCAGGATGCGCACGGCGATCTCGCCGCGGTTGGCGACGAGCACCCGGTCGAAGGGCAGCGGCGTCTCATCCGCGGGCATGATCACATCCGCAGGCATCGTCACATCCGGAAGACGCCGTAGCGGACCGGGTCCAGCGGGGCGTGACGCGCGGCCTCGAGTGCCAGGCCCAGGACCCGCCGCGTCTCCCGGGGATCGATGACGCCGTCGTCCCACAGCCGGGCCGTGGAGTAGTACGGCGACCCCTGGGACTCGTACTGCTCACGGATCGGTGCGGTGAACTCCGCCTCCTCCTCCGCGGACCACTCCGCGCCGCGGGCCTCGGCCTGGTCGCGCCGGATGGTGGCGAGGACGGCGGCCGCCTGGTCGCCGCCCATGACTGAGATCCGGGCATTGGGCCACATCCATAGGAATCGCGGGGAGTAGGCGCGCCCGCACATGGAGTAGTTGCCCGCGCCGAAGGAACCGCCGATGACGACGGTGAACTTCGGCACGCGCGCACAAGCCACGGCCGTGACCATCTTCGCGCCGTGCTTGGCGATGCCGCCGGCCTCGTAGTCGCGGCCGACCATGAAGCCGGAGATGTTCTGCAGGAACACCAGCGGGATCCCGCGCTGGTCGCACAGCTCGATGAAGTGGGCGCCCTTCTGCGCGGACTCGGAGAAGAGGATGCCGTTGTTCGCGATGATCCCGACCGGGTGCCCGTGGATGTGCGCGAACGCCGTCACCAGCGTGGTGCCGTACTCCGCCTTGAACTCCGTGAACTCCCCCGCGTCCACCAGGCACTCCAGGACGGCGCGGACGTCGTACGGCGTGCGCGGGTCGGTCGGGACGATCGCGAGGAGATCGTCCGCGGGCCGCAGCGGCTCGCGGACCGTCACCGTCGGCCAGGCGGCAGCGCCATCCGGGGGCAGCGTGGCGACGATGCGGCGCAGGATGCGCAGCGCGTCCGCGTCATCCTCGGCGAGGTGGTCCACGACACCGGAAATGCGCGCGTGCACCTCGCCCCCGCCGAGCTCCTCGGCGGTGACGACCTCGCCGGTCGCGGCCTTCACGAGGGGAGGCCCGCCCAGGAAGATCGTGCCCTGGTCGCGCACGATGACGGTCTCGTCGCTCATCGCGGGGACGTAGGCGCCTCCCGCGGTGCAGGAGCCCATCACCGCGGCGATCTGCGGGATGCCCATCGCCGACATCGTCGCCTGGTTGTAGAAGATCCGCCCGAAGTGGTCGCGGTCGGGGAACACCTCGTCCTGCATCGGGAGGAAGGCACCGCCGGAATCCACGAGGTAGAGGCACGGCAGCCGGTTCTCGCGCGCGATCTCCTGCGCGCGCAGGTGCTTCTTGACGGTCATGGGGTCGTACGTGCCGCCCTTGACCGTGGCGTCGTTCGCCACGATGACGCACACCCGCCCGCTGACCCGCCCGATGCCGGCGATGACACCCGCGGCGGGCGCATCGCCCCCGTACATCCCCTCGGCGGCGAGCGGCGCGATCTCGAGGAATGCCGACCCGTCGTCGAGGAGCGCGTCCACGCGGTCGCGCGGCAGGAGCTTGCCGCGGTCGACGTGGCGCTCGCGTGCGGCCGGGGGCCCGCCCTGTGCCGCGCGCTCCCGCCGCTCGCGCAGGCCGTCGAGCAGGGGTGCGAAGGCGGTGCCGTCCACGGCCGCTCCCCTCGCCGGTGAAGCCCGCGCGGGTGGCCCGCGTCAGTTAACGATCGTTCACTTTACCGATCGTCGGGCGTGCTGGCAAGCGCGGAGAGAGCCATGGACCGCAGGAGCGCCGCCATCTCCGGACGCGTGAGCCGCGCGCTGTGCGGGGTGGAGTTGATGAGGCCGAACGCCGCATGCGCGCCCGCCCGCGCGCGATCGGGCGTCACCCCGTGCGCCTCCTGGAGCGCATCCACCCACAGGGCGGCGTACTGCGCCTGCAGTCGGCGCACCGACCGTCGATCCGCTTCCGGCACGGCATCGAGGTCACGCGACTGCACGGCGATGAGGTCGGGGTGATCGAGGGCGAAGTCGACGTGGAACTCCACGAGGGACTCCAGCGCGCGACCCGCGTCGTCGGCGCTGCCCACGCGCTCCCGCCCGCCGGCGAGCAGCCGCTCGCTGATGTCGACGAGCATGGCGGACAGGATCGCCTCCTTGCCCGGGAAGTAGCGGTAGAGCGCGGGGCCGCTCACGCCCAGGGCCGCCCCGAGCTCGTCCATGGAGACCCCGTGGAACCCCGAGCGGGCGAACATCCCCGAGGCGAGGGCGAGGATCTCCTCGCGACGCGCCTCCCGATCCGACACGCCGCCAGGGTACGGCGACCGCCGGCCGCGAGGGCCCCCCGGCCAGGGTGTGGCCTCCTGCGTCACTTGCGACCGCCGTGTCACACTGGGGCGTCAGCAGCCGACTGGGGGCCCCATGGACAACACGGGCCGCTTCCTCATGGGAGCGGGCGTCGTCGTGATGCTCCTGAGCGCCACCGCGATCGCCGCCGCGTCGCAGCCGGCCGACTGGATTCCCGCCGCCGAGGAACGCGCGACCTTCTCGGCCTGCGTGAGCGCCGACAACAAGATCCGCCTCGTCCTCGGCGATGAACCGTGCCTGGAGGGGGAGGTGCGCGTGGCCTGGGACACCCCGGTCCCGATCGACGCCCCTGTCGTCGCCGGTCCCATGGGCCCCCAGGGTCCCCCCGGCCCGGTGGGCCCGGAGGGTCCCGAGGGCCCCGAGGGTCGCGAGGGCATCCCCGGAGCCGACGGGCAGACCGGCCCGGCAGGACCGGCCGGTCCCGCAGGCCCCGCAGGCCCCGCCGGGCCCACCGGCCCGAGCGGACCGAGCGGCCCGGGCGGACCCACCGGCCCCACCGGACTGACCGGTCCCGCCGGACCGGCCGGACCCACCGGGCCCGGCGGACCCACCGGCCCGACGGGGCCCGAGGGACCCCCGGGCATCACCACGTTCCGCGCTGTGGAGCGGCCCGCCGCGGTACGCGCGACCCGCACGCGCGTCGTCGTCCGGGTGCCGTGCCGCGCCAACGAGCGCGCCATCTCCGGCGGCTACGTCGTGGCGACCGCGGAGCCACCCGAGATCGCCGTGGCGCTGTCCGTCGTCGGCACCCGTGAGCAGAACAACGGCGAGCTCGGGTCAGCCGCTCGCTCGTGGTGGGAGTTCACGTTCATCAACTCCTCCCCGCAGGAGGTCGATATCGTCGCGTCGGCGACGTGCATCAACGACGACTGGCTCGTCGCGGACTAGTTCAGGGCCAGGATCTGGGCGAGCACGCGAGCCGACCGCCCGCCCGACTCCATGGCCACCGCCAGGGCCCCGGGGACGTCGACATCGTCGAGCAGGCGGGCCAGCACCTCGCGCTCGGCCGCCTCGCTGTCGTCGCGGCGGCCCGCCGCGGCGTGCAGCGCGTCCAGCTGCCCCTCCGCGGCAGCCAGCTCGGCGGGTGAGTAGTCCCACTCGCTCGCCCAGTCGCGGTTGAGGATCATCAGCCTCAGGGCACTGGGTCGGTGCTCCGTGAGCAGGTCGCCCACGAGGACGAGATTGCCCGTCGACTTCGCCATCTTCTCCCCGCCGATGCGCACGGTGCCCACGCGCATCCACGCGCGCGCGAAGGGCGTCACCCCGGTCGCCGCCTCGGCCTGCGCGGCCTCGTAGGCGTGATGAGGGAACGCGAGGTCGGCACCGCCGGCGTGGATGTCGACGCTGGAGCCATAGTGCGACAGCACCATCGCCGTGCACTCCGCATGCCAGCCGGGCCTCCCCTGCCCCCACGGGCTCGGCCACGCGGGGTCGGCATCCTGCGAACGGCGCCACACGGGCACGTCGTACGGGTCCTCCTTCGCCGCGTCGTCCGGGTCCTCCCCGAACTCCGCGAAGCGCTGCCGCGCCACGGCCTCGGGCAGCCCCGCACGGGCGGGGACCTCGGACCCGCGGAAGTAGACCGTGCCGCCCCGCTCGTAGGCCGCTCCCCGGTCGAGCAGCGCCTGCGCGAGCCTGATCACGTCGGCGATGTGGCGATGGGCGCGCGGCTCATGCTCCGGGCGGCGTACGCCGAGCTCCGACATGTCGTGCTCGAACGCGTACTGATGGACGGCGGCGTACTCGTCGTACGGCGACCCCGCGCGGCGGGCCGCCTCCGTGAGGACGTCGTCGACATCGGTGACATTGCGCGTCACGACGGGCTGGAGATTGCCCGCCCGCAGGGTGCGCACCAGGGCATCGACCCAGACGAACGTCGCGGCATGACCCAGATGCGTGACGTCGTACGGCGTCACCCCGCAGACGTAGATGCGCGCCGGGCCGACGATGGGCAGGGGCTGCCCGGCGAGGCGCAGCGGAGCGGGAGGGAGGACGTCGTGGCCCATGCGGGCAGCCTACGCACCCCGCCGGGCCGCGATGACCGCGGCGGAGGAGAGGTAGGCCACGATGCACCACAGCAGGGCCAGGCCCGCCAGGCCGATCAGCCCCAGCGCCCCGATGACGCCGTTGTCGAGCAGCGCACCCAGGTCGGCGACGGAGATCTGCAGTGCGGCGAGAGGGAAGACGAACCCCCACCATCCGGGGTGGAACGGCACGCCGCCCGAGCGTCGCGCGCTGATGAGGTTCCCCAGCGCATACAGCGTCCACCACAGGCCGAGGCCCACGCCCATGGCCGAGACGATCGTGCCGAGCGCGAGCAGGGACTCCGGGATCAGACCGACGGTGTCCCCCGCCTGGAGGAGCCGGGTGAGCGAGAGGCCCATGAGGGTCGCCGGGGCGATAGGGATCCACATCGCCGGGAGCATCACCGCCGGCAGCGGCGGCCGCAGCGCCAGGCGCGTGAGGAGCAGTGCGAAGACCGCGAGGAAGAGCACCAGGCCCACGCCGTAGAAGCCGAAGCCGATGGCAAGGAGCAGCTCCGCCTGCTCCGGGTGCGCGACCATCATCGGTGCGACCGACAGAGGGACGAGAAGGTTCATCGCCGGCGGGATGAGCCAGCCTCCGTTGACCGCGCCGAGGTCGTGGGCCCCGCGCGTCTGCTCGGCCGCCCACACGACGCTGAGCGCGACGGCGATGATCGCCCCGCACGCGAGCAGGATCGCCGAGATGGCCAGCGCCACTGTCTCTCCGAGGACCGCCGGACTGATCGTTCCCCACGCCGCTGCAAGGAGCAGCAGCCCCGCGGGGAAGGTCGCGAGCATCGCGCCGCTGCCCGGATCCGCGATCTCGCGCATGAACTCCGCGCGGTGCCGCGGCCGCGAGGCGTAGACCGGGAGGAGCACGAGGGCGACGATCGACGCGAGGACGAGGAGCACCTCGGAGACAACCGCGAACCACGAGACGAACGACGACTCCTGCCAGAAGGCGATCGCGAGGGCCGACGTCCCCATGACGGACCCGAACCACGCGGGGTTGCGCCGCAGCGGCTGGTCAGCCATGGCCAGACCGTAGCGATCGTGGGGTCCCGGCCGTCACCCGACTCGCGCCGGTCGCGCTACGGTCGCGCCGTGAGCCGCCCCCTGGAGGACCTCGTCCATCCCACCTGGGTGCCCGTCCTCGAATCCGAGCGCGACACCCTGGCGGCGCTGGGCGACTTCCTGCGCACCGAGGCCGCTGAGGGCCACCGCTGGCTGCCCGCCGGGGAGAACATCCTGCGCGCCTTCACCACGCCGCTGGACGCCGTGCGCGTGCTCATCGTCGGCCAGGACCCCTACCCCACGCCCGGCCACGCGGTCGGGCTGTCCTTCTCGGTCTCGCCGCAGACGCGACCGCTGCCGCGCAGTCTGCAGAACATCCACCGCGAGCTCGTCGACGACCTCGGCATCGCTCGGCCGTCGTCCGGGGACCTCTCGCCCTGGGTGGCCTCAGGGGTCATGCTCCTCAACCGCGTCCTCACCGTGCGGGCGGGCGAGCCCGGCAGCCACCGCGGGAAGGGCTGGGAGCGCATCACCGACGCCGCGATCCGCGGCCTAGCCGCTCGCGATGACGCGTTCGTGGCGATCCTGTGGGGCCGTGACGCGCAGTCGCTCACACCTCTCCTCGGCCACGCGCCCCTCGTCGCGAGCGCGCACCCGAGCCCGATGTCGGCCGACCGGGGATTCTTCGGCTCGCGGCCGTTCAGCCGGGCCAATGCCCTGCTCGCCGAGCGCGGAGCGCCCGCGGTGGACTGGGCGCTGCCCTAGGCGGACCCGGAAGCGTCGTCAGTCCGCACGCACGACCCCGGCGCGCTCGGCGAGCACGTCGGACACCGCCGCCACGAAGCCGTCGACGTCGTCGTCGCCGATCTCCAGGCTGAGCGCGATGAAGCCCCGGCGGGCCATGTACCAGCCGCGCTCGAGCAGGTCGAGGAAGAGCAGCTCGCGCAGTCGGTCGTCCGCTCCGGCGAGGTCACGCGGCGATCGCACCGGTCCGGGCACCGGGTGCAGTCCGACCATCGAGCCCGCGCCGGACGAGCACCATCCGTACGGCGACACCACGGCCTGCAGCGCCTCGCGCAGCCGGTCGCCCCGCGCATTGAGCGCGGCCAGCGCATCGTCGTGCAGGACCTCGACGAGGCCGGTGATCCCGGCCGCCATCGTCAGGACATTGTTGTTGAACGTGCCCGCATGCGGGAGGGCATCGGCACGCGACGGGTCGAAGCGGCCCATCAGGTCGCGACGCCCGCCGAAGGCGCCGAACGTCAGGCCGCCGCCGAGGTACTTGCCGAGAGTCATGAGGTCGGGCGTGACCCCGTAGGCCGCACCGGCTCCGTGCGGGCCGAGGCGCGAGGTCATCACCTCGTCCAGGATGAGCAGCGCCCCCACGGCCCGCGCCTCGTCCGCGAGCATCGCGAGGTAGGCCGGGTCGGCCGGTATGCACCCGGCGGATCCCATGACCGGCTCGACGAGGACGGCCGCGAGGCGATCGGCGTTCGCCTGCAGCGCGGCACGTGACGACTCGAGATCGTTGTAGTCCAGCAGCACGGCCTCGAACGGCGCGTTGACGGGAGATCCCCCGCCCGCGAAGTACAGCAGTCCGCCGTGGTAACCACCCACCGCGACGGCGATGGCCGGGCGGCCCGTCACGGCACGGGCGAGCGACACCGCCATGAGGTTCGCCTCGGTCCCGGAGTTGGTGAAGCGGACGAGTTCGAGCGCGGGGAACCGGTCGACGAGCAGGCGCGCGAGACGGGCCTCGTAGGTGTTGTGCGCCGCCAGGCTGAGCCCGTCGTCGAGCGCACGGCGCACGGCCTCGCGAATGGCGTCGTTGCTGTGGCCGTACAAGCCCGCGGTGTACTCGCCGAGCATGTCGACGTACTCCCAGCCGTCGACGTCGACGAGGCGGTTGGCCCAGCCGCGGGCCGCGCGCAGCGGGAACGGCGCGTGATGCAGGACCGTCCGGGTATTGCCTCCCGGCATCACCTCGCAGGCCTCCGCGTGCATCCGCGCGCCGATCGGGCGGCGGTCGACGTAGACCTGCCGCGCCTGTGCCAGGGCCGCATCGAGACTGGGAGGGGCGGAAACGGTCATGGCATCACGGTAGTCATCGAACGTCTACTCAGGCCAGTGCCTATTCGACCCAGTGCCTACTCGACCAAGTCGCCCGGCGAGGCTGGCACGTCGACCGCGTGCTCGCACAGGGCCTCGAGCGGCACGATCCGCAGCGCCGCCGCATTGGTCGACGACAGGACCACCGGTGCCGCCGCGCCATCGTCGTAGGCGTGGCGCCAGCGCGCGGCACACACGCACCAGCGGTCACCGGGCTTGAGGCCGGGGAAGCGGTACTCCGGCCGCGGCGTGACCAGGTCGTTGCCCGTGCGCCGCTGGTGCTCGAGGAACTCCGCGGAGACCACCGCGCACACGGTGTGCGAGCCGAGGTCCTCGGGCCCCGTGGAGCAGCAGCCGTCGCGGTAGAACCCGGTGAGCGGGTCACGGCCGCACTCCTCCAGCGTCCCGCCCAGCACGTTGAGCGGTGTGGCATCGAGCGGATCGGTCATGGGGCCAGTCTCCCCCATGACGCGCCGCGGACCCGCCATCCCACCCGCGCTTGCCCTAGAGTCCCCGCCATGAAGGCCCTCGCCGCCGCCGCCCTCGCCGGCCTCGCCCTGTCCGCGCTCCCGCTCGCGGCCGGATCCGCCGGAGCGGCGCCTCCGCCGGCAGCGGCATCGGGTGACCGGGCGGGCGCACGCGGCGTCGTCGCGGACCCCGGCAACGTCTGCGCCATCGCCGACGACACCGCGGCCGTCGCCGCGTCGACGCCCGGCGACCTACTCGCGGCACCGCAGGACGTGACCGCGGAGTCGGGACTGGTGTACGGCCGGCTCTACCGCGTGCTCTACGCCACGACCGGCGAGGCCGGAACCGTCGAGGCCACCTGTGGCCTCATCGCCGAGCCCGAGATCGAGCAGATCAGCGGCGTCATCGCGTGGGCGCACGGCACGCGCGGCCTCACCGAGACATGCCAGCCCAGCACGGACCCGGCCGCCTTCGTCGGTCCGATGCCCGGCGGCATCGGGGCTCCGTCCTCGGACGACTCCCAGCAGGACGGCGCCCTGTTCCACATGCTGCAGTCCGGATCCGCGATCGTCGCCACGGACTACTACTCCCTCGGCGAGGATGGCTCCACCGGCCTTCAGCACTATGTCCTCGGAGTCCCCGAGGCCGCGGCCGTGCTCGACTCCGCGCGCGTGCTCACCGGCAACGCCGCCGCATTCGGCCTGTCGCCGATCGCCCCGGGGGCCGAGCTACCGCTGGTCACCTGGGGCCACTCACAGGGTGGCGGCTCGGCGCTGTGGGCCGGGCAGTTGGCGCGGCAGTACCTCGCCCTCCACGACGACAGCACCCTCGACCTCGCCGGTGTCGTCGCGCTCGCTCCCGCGACCCAGTACACGACGTCCCCCGGCCAGCCCCGGAAGTTCCTGGGCAAGCACCTCGGCGACCGGGACATGTACAACATGAATCCCGGGCTCGGCATCCCATTCCCGATCGGGGCCGCGCTCTTCAGCTACGTCACGGCGAGCTGGAGCCAGCTGGAGAACGCGAACGCCGGTGCGCTCCCCTTCGGCCCCACGTCGGACGTGTCCCTGGCCGACGTGCTGTCGCCGCAGGGCCAGGCCACGGCCCCGGTCGTCGCGAGCTACTGCCTCAACGGGCCCGACATGCTCAAGCTCGTCGGTGCGGTGTCGAAGTACCTGAACCCGAACAAGAACCGGTTCTTCGCCTCGCCCTTCAGCGGCTCGAACGCCTCGGGACGCTGGCAGGGCGGCATCGACGCCACCTGCGCCAATCCCTCGGCCTTCCCCCAGGGCGTGCCGGACTGGTGCGCGTGGCTGCAGTTCAACATGCCGGGGCCCTACGGCGTGAACCCCTACTCCAAGGTGCCGCTCGACAACGACGGCGAGAAGGTGCCGATCTACCTCGCGCAAGGACGCAATGACCGGGTGATGTGGTGCGTCAGCCCCCTCGGCATCGTCACGGGTCCCGCCTGCCTCACCGCGCAGTTCCGCCGCTCCCTCGAGCCGGCGTACTGCCTCGGCCAGGGTCACCTGCAGACCGACTACGTGGCGCGCACCAACCATCTCGCGCTGCCGGCCGCGGTCTCCACGAACCCGTCGACCGGAGACTACGAGGGCTCACCGCTCGATGAGTTCATGGACGCCGCCCTCGACCGCTCCCTGCCCAAGAAGTGCACGGTGAACAACCGCCCCGCTCCCCCCTCGTGACCTCCCGCACGGTCCGGGTCCCCGCAGCGCGACTCGGCCGGTGGATCGAGGGCTTCGAGGAGCGCCACGGTGCGACGAACCGCGAGATGGCCGATGGCGCGCTGCGCCTCACCGGCGCGGACGGCGCGACAGCAGCGCTGGCGCCGCCCTTCTGGGCCACCGTTGCCCCGGCGAGCGTGAGCGAATTCCTCGACACTGCCGCTCGCCTCCCCCGGTGCGCGGTGGTCCTGGTGCGCCGCGGGGGCTTTGCCGCGGCGATCGTCGACAGCAGCGGAGTCGTCGCGAGCGGCCTCGGACGCCGGCACGTGCAGGGCCGCACGGCCGCGGGCGGATGGTCCCAGCAGCGCTTCGCCCGGCGACGGCAGAAGCAGGCGGACGAACTCGTCGATGCGGCAGCCGCCCGGGCCGGCGAGGTCATCCTGCCCGCGCTCGGAGTCGCCGAAGGGTCGTCGCAGCCGACACCTGCCATCGAGTACGTCGTCACGGGCGGCGACCGCGCCCTGGTCCAGCAGGTCCTGGCCGATCCGGCTCTGCGGCCCCTGCAGGGCATCCCCGCCGGCCCGCACCTCGCCGGCCCGGGCGGCTGCCGCATCGACGAGTTCGTCCGCCTGCTTCTGCCGTCGCCGGGCGAAGCGCTGCTGGGACCATCCGCCCGCGGC
>JBJTJS010000189.1:0-10377 GCA_046096085.1 bacterium | reverse complement strand
CCCAAACCTGCGGTTTGGGCGACACCAGCCGCCACTCAACCTCAGGAAGGAGTCGACGACTCCTTCTTGGGGGCGCTGGCGGAGGTCCCGCCGCCGTCGGACGACGATGATGACGTCGATGTCGATGTCGACGTCGATGAGGACGACGACGACGTGGACGACGATGAGGTGGACGACGACGTCGACGACGACAAGTCCGAGGACTTCGCGCGCGAGTCGGTGCGGTAGAAGCCCGATCCCTTGAACACCACGCCGACATTGCCGAAGCGCTTGCGCAGGGCGCCGCCGCACTCGGGGCATTCGGTGAGCGGGTCGTCGGTGAAGGACTGCACGGCCTCGAGCTCGTGGCCGCAGTCGCTGCACGCGTACTGGTACGTGGGCACGGTTCCTCCTGGAGCGGACTCCCTAGGTTAGCACTCCCCCATTGCGAGTGCTAAGCCATGCGCGTCCCGGGCCTGGGGACGGAGACCGCCGTGGGCATGCCGAGGACGGGTAGGGTCCGGGGATGGCCATCAGCACCCAGGGACTGGGCAAGTCCTTCGGTTCCGTGCGCGCCGTGGACGACCTGTCCTTCGAGGTGCCCGACGGCGTCGTCACCGGCTTCCTGGGCCCGAACGGCGCCGGCAAGTCGACGACCATGCGCCTCATGCTCGGGCTCGACCGCGGCCAGGGCCGCACGCTCTTCGACGGCAGGCCGCTCATCGACCATCGCCACGCCAGCGAGGTCGTGGGCACCCATCTCGACGCGCGACCCTTCCTGCCCGGGCGCACCGCGCGCGATCACCTGCGCATGCTCGCGACCGACGCCCGGCTCCCGGCCTCGCGCATCGACGAGGTCCTGGCGATGGTCGGGCTCACCGAGGTCGCCGACAAGCGGCCCAAGGGCTTCTCCCTCGGCATGGCCCAGCGCCTCGGACTGGCCGGCGCCGTCCTCGCGAACCCTCGCGCGCTCATGCTCGACGAGCCAGCCAACGGCCTGGATCCGCAGTCGATCCAGTGGCTGCGCGAGTTCCTGCGCTCGTACGCCGCCTCGGGCAACGCCGTGCTCGTCTCGAGTCACCTGCTCAGCGAGATGCAGGTCATGGCGCAGCATGTCGTCGTCATCGCCCGAGGGCGCCTGGTGGCCGATGCGACCATCGAGGAGCTTGTCTCGGTGCGCAGCGACGTCCTCGTGCGCTGCGACGACCCTTCACGGCTCGCCGAGGCGCTGGTGGCCGGCGGGGCCGACGTGACGCGCGAGGGCGACGACGGCCTTGCCGTCACGGGCATGTCCACCGACGACATCGGGCGCATCGCGTTCGGTTCGGGCGTCGCGCTGCGCGAACTCGCCCGCCGGCGCGCCAGCCTCGAGGAGACGTTCATGGAACTGACCGGCGATGCCCAGGAGTTCGCCTTCGCGCCGGGGGAGTCCGCATGAGCGGCCCGCTGACCTACGAGTGGGTCCGCATCAGCACGGTGCGCTCCACCTGGGCCCTCATCCTGGTCGGGGCCCTCGTGCCGGCGGCCCTCGTGCTGTTCGTCACGTGGCTCGTCAACAGCGCGGAGGACTTCCAGGGCGGGCCTCCGGACGGCGCCGCCACCACGGGGTTCGCCGGCTTCCTGCCCCTCGTCGCCGCCATCCTGTGCACCATCGGGGCGGCGTCCTTCGGACAGGAGTACCGCCACGGCCTCATCCGGATCACGCTGGCCACGTACCCGCGCCGCAGCCGGGTCTTCGCAGCGAAGACCATCATGGTCGTGCTCGTCGTGATCCTGGCGGCGATCCTCGCGATCGCGTGCATCGTCGTGGCCAACGCCCTCGGCCCCGCGATTGCGGGCAAGGACCTGGCCTGGGACACCTCGGCCCTCGGCCCCCCCGGGCTTCGCGGCGTGATCTACGTGGTCATCTTCGTCCTCATGGCCTTCGCCCTCACGGCGCTCACGCGCAATCAGCCGCTGGGCATCATCGTGCCCGTCGTCCTGGCGGTGCTCGTCGAGCCGATCACCCTGGCCCTGGTGCAGGAGTGGACGTGGATCGACTGGGTGCTCCCCTTCACCGGCGCCACCGCGGGCATCAGCGCGGACGGGCTCGAGGCCTGGGGTCACCTCGGCGTGTTCTTCCTGTGGTTCCTCGTCCTCGCCATTCCGGCCTGGGTGCTCTTCGTGCGGCGCGACGCCTAGCCGGAGTCCGGGCGACGTGAGCCAGCCGCGGCAGCCCCCGCCCGCGTGGACCGGCGGGCGCGCCATGGTCGCGGTCGCCGCCGGGGGCGCGCTCGGTGCCCTCGCCCGCTACGCGACCGATCGCCTCCTCCCGCGGCCCGATGGGCTGCCCGTGTCGACCTTGACGGTCAACGTCGTGGGCTGCTTCCTCATGGGCCTGCTCGTCGCCGCCATCCTGCGTCGACCTGACGCCCACCCGGTCCTGCGCCCGTTCCTCGCCGTCGGTGTCCTCGGGGGGTTCACGACCTTCTCCGCCTACGCCGCGGACATTCGCGTCGCGCTCGTCGAGGGTCGCGTCGCCACGGCCCTCGTCTACGCGGTGGCCACCCTCGTCCTGTGCGTGGGCGCGGCATGGCTCGGCCTCCTCCTCGGCGCCCGGCGGCGACCGGTGCTCGACGAGGGTCTGCTCGACGAGACGCTCCTCGACGAGACGCCGCCCGATGAGGACGCGCGGTGATCGACATCCTCCTCGTGGCGGTGGGCGGAGGCTGCGGGGCGCTCGCGCGGTACGGCATCGCCCGCGCCTTCGGATCGCGCCGGCTGGGATCCCCGCCGGCGATCCTCGTCGCGAATGTCGTGGCCTCGACCTTCCTGGGGTTCCTCATCCCGCTCGCCGACGGCCCGTGGTCGGCTCTGCTCGCGGTCGGGTTCTGCGGCGCGATGTCGACGTACTCGACGTTCTCCATCGACGTCCTCGAGCTCGTCACCCGTGGCAACGCCGTGCGTCTCGGCCCGCCCCTGGGCTACGCGCTGCTGTCGGTCGTCGCGTGCGTGGCCGGCGTCAGCATCGGCGCGATCCTCGGGCAGGCGCTTGCGGGATGAGCGATCGCGGCACGGCTACCCGCCGGACGCGTGGCAGTCGATGAGCCGGGTCGGCGTGAGGATCGCATCGACCCTCTCATCGTGCCCCTGCGCCGGGACGTCCTCCCAGACATCGTCATCGCGCAGCACGGCGATCACGGGGGGTGCCTGCCCCGACGCCCGCAGTTGCGCGATGACCCGGTCGTAGAAGCCGCCCCCCTTGCCGAGGCGGTCCCCCCGGGGCGATGCCGCGAGCGCCGGCACGAGCATCGCGCGCAGCGGCAGGAGGGGTCGCTCCGGTCCGCCGGGCTCCTCGATGCCCATGGCGCTCGTGGCACGAGGCGCGTCGGCACCGCACCACTCCAGGTCCTCCCCGCGCACGCGCGGGATGAGGACCTCCACCCCGGCTGCCGCGAGCGCGGCGAGGAGCGGCCCGGTCTGCGGCTCCGTGCCGTAGGACACGTAGGCCGTGACCCTCGGCTCGCCCGGCAGGGCGGTGATGGCCGCGACGGCAGCGGCGGCGAGGGCTTCGCCATCGGCGGCCGGACCGTCGCGGCGGGCGGCGCGGGCGCGTGCCCGGGCTTCGGCCTTGGCCGCGGTGACGTTGCCGGGACCGGTCGGCGTGCTGCCCATGGCGCCATTCTCGCCCCGCGCGGTCCTAGGGTGGGCCCATGGGCGTCGACAAGGCCGTCATCCCCGCGGCCGGCATGGGCACGCGCTTCCTCCCGGCCACCAAGGCCACGCCCAAGGAGATGCTCCCCGTCGTCGACACCCCCGCCATCCAGTACGTCGTGGAGGAGGCGGTCGCGGCCGGGCTCGACGACGTGCTCTTCGTGACGGGCCGCAACAAGCGGGCGCTCGAGGACCACTTCGACCGCAACCTCGAACTGGAGGAGGTGCTCGCGGACAAGGGGGACGATGCACGCCTGGCGCTCGTCGAGCGGTCCTCCGACCTGGCGCGCATCCACTACGTCCGCCAGGGGCAGCCCCTCGGCCTCGGGCACGCCGTGCTCATGTCGCGCCAGCACGTCGGGGACGAGCCGTTCGCCGTCCTCCTCGGAGACGACCTCATCGACCCGCGCGACGCGATCCTGCCCCGGATGATCGACGTCCGGGAGCGACTCGGCGGATCCGTCCTCTGCCTCATGGAGGTCCCACGGGAGCAGATCTCGCTCTACGGGTGCGCGGCGGTCGAGCCCACCGGGGACCCCGGGGTGGTCCGCGTGACCGACCTCGTCGAGAAGCCCGCGGCCGATGACGGCGAGCGAGCTCGGCGCGTCCTCGACCCCGCGGTCTTCGGGATCCTCGCCGACACCCCGCCCGGGCGCGGCGGGGAGATCCAGCACCCCGACGCCCTCGAGCGGCTGTGCGACCCCGGCAGGGCCGGGGGCGGCGTCCACGGCGTGCTGTTCTCGGGCCGGCGCTACGACACCGGAGACCGCCTGTCGTACCTTCAGGCGGTGATCCAGCTCGCCCTGGAGCGCGAGGACCTCGGGGTGCCCCTGCGCGCGTGGCTCATGGATCGGCTCGGCGTGCCGGGCGGGGAGTGAGGGACCCGATGCGCAGCGTCGAGGAGCACCAGCGGATCGCCCTGGAGGCGGTTCGTCCGCTGGAGCCGATCACGCTCCCGCTGCTCGATGCCGCGGGATGCGTCCTCGCGGAGGAGGTCACGGCAGCGTGGCCGCTTCCCTCGTTCGACAACAGCTCGATGGACGGCTACGCCGTGCTCGCGGCGGATGTCGCATCGGCGTCCCCGGAGTCGCCCGTGGTGCTCGACGTCGTCGACGACGTCCCCGCGGGCTATCGGGCCACCGAGCGCGTCTCGCCGGGGCGGGCGATCCGGATCATGACCGGGGCCCCGCTGCCCGACGGCGCCGAGGCTGTCGTGCCGGTCGAGGCAACCGACGCCGGCATCGAGCGGGTCGAGATCCGCTCGCCCGTCGCCCCCGGATCCTCCATCCGGCGAGCCGGCGAGGATGTCGTCGCCGGCACCCCGGTGCTCGAGGTCGGCACCGTGCTCACTGCGCGCTCCATCGCCCTGGCGACCGCGGTGGGCAAGGCCGAGGTGCGGGTGCACCCGCGCCCGCGCGTGGTCGTGATCTCCACGGGCAATGAGCTCGTCGATCCCGGGGTGCCCCTGCGCCACGGGCTCATCGCGGACTCCAACAGCGTCATGCTCGTCACCGCGGCGCGCGAGGCCGGTGCGGCCGCGTTCCGGGCCGGGCCGGTCCCCGACGACGAGGAGCGGCTCATGGCGACGCTCGACGACCAGCTCGTCCGGGCGGACCTCGTCGTCACCTCGGGCGGCGTGAGCATGGGGGCCTACGACACGGTCAAGGCCGTCCTCTCGCGCATCGGCACGGTCGAGTTCGTGAAGGTCGGCATGCAGCCGGGAATGCCGCAGGGCTTCGGGGTCCTCGGCGACGATGCCATCCCGATCGCCACGCTGCCCGGCAACCCGGTGAGCGCCTACGTGTCGTTCGAGGTCTTCGTGCGGCCCCTGATCCGCCGGATGATGGGCTTCGAGCGCGTTCACCGACCCGTGGTGAGCGCCGTGTGCACCGCGGGGTTCGACTCTCCCTCGGGCAAGACCCAGTTCGCGCGGGTGCAGTTGCGTGTCGAGGACGGCCGCTACGTCGCGCACCCGGAGGGCGCCCAGGGCTCGCACATCCTCGGCGGTCTCGCGCGAGCGGACGCGCTGGCCGTGATCCCGCCCGAGGTCACGCGCGTGGAGCAGGGCGACGTGCTCACGGTCATCGACCTGGGACGGGACGAGCCGTGACCGAGTCGGGGGACGACCAGGGCCTCACCCACCTCGACGACCGGGGCAGGGCACGGATGGTCGACGTGAGCGGCAAGGAGGTGACCGTGCGCACGGCCACGGCGACGGGCCGTGTCGAGGTCTCGCCCGAGGTGATCCGGCTGCTGCGCGAGGGCGGGGTGCCCAAGGGCGATGCGCTGGCCGTGGCGCGCATCGCCGGGATCCAGGCCGCGAAGCGCACGCCCGACCTCGTGCCCCTGTGCCATCCCCTCGCCATCCACGGGGTGACGGTGGACCTGCAGGTGAGCGACGACCACGTCGCGATCGAGGCTACGGTGCGCACCGCCGACCGCACCGGTGTCGAGATGGAGGCCCTCACCTGCGTCGCCGTCGCCGCGCTCGCGCTCGTGGACATGGTCAAGGCGGTCGACCCGGCCACGGTCATCGGCGGGATCGCGCTGCAGGAGAAGACGGGCGGCCGACGCGGGCACTGGGTCCGCGAGGCCGGTGCGGCGGGGACATGACCCCGGGCTGGCCGGCCTCGCTCGGCGACGGTCCGGTGGGACTGCGCCCACTGCGACTGCGCGACGCGTCCGCCTGGCGCGAGGTGCGCAGCCGCAACGCCTCCTGGCTTCGCCCCTGGGAGGCGACGGTCCCGCTCGACAACAGGGACGTGCCGCACACGTACGGCGCGATGGTGCGGAGGCTGAGGGCCGAGGCGCGGGAGGGGCGCGGCCTGCCGTTCGCCCTCACGTACGAGGGCCGCTTCGTGGGACAGCTCACGGTCGGCGGCATCGCGCGGGGGTCCCTCATGAGCGGGTACATCGGGTACTGGGTGGACCAGGCGGTGGCCGGCCGGGGGGTCGTGCCGACCGCGGTGGCCCTCGCCACCGACCACTGCTTCATCGAGGTCGGCCTGCATCGCATCGAGATCAACATCCGGCCCGAGAACGCCGCCTCCCTGCGCGTGGTGGAGAAGCTGGGGTTCCGGCCGGAGGGGATGCGGTTGCGCTACCTCCACATCGACGGCGGCTGGCGCGACCACCTGGCCTTCGCCCTGTGCTCGGACGAGGTGCCCGGCGGCCTCCTCGCCCGGTGGCGCGAGGCCCGGGCGGCCCCCCGCCGCTGAGCCCGGGCCGCGACACGACGGGGGATCAGCGCGCAGATGCCGGGAGATCACCCCATGTCCGCATAGCGTTCATGTTCGTGACGGGAATGATCTACGTCGCCATCGTCGCCCTCTGGGCGTGCGTGCTCATCCCGATGTGGCTGAGGCGCCACGTGGACGATCAGGCCGCGCGCATCGAGCGCCATCAGGGCGCCCTGGGCGCCCTGGCCCGAGTCCACGGCTCCGCGCCGAGCCCCACCGCCACCGCGTCCCGTCGCCGCCGCATCTGGCTCGGCGTGCTGGCCTTCGTCGCCCTCGTCGCCGTCACCGGGTGGGTCCTGGAGTTCGTGCCCCTGCCCGGCGTGGCCGCGAGCGTCGGGCTCCTCTTGGCGTTCTGCCTCGGCATCCTCGTCGCCCGTCGGTCCACCACCCGTGCCACCGCGCCCGCGGCTCGCTCGGCCCCCGAGGAGCTGGGCTCGCTGGGCGAGCTCGTGCGCCTGCGCCCGCGCGGCCCGCGCGGGCGCCATGCGGCGACGTGGAGCCCGGCGCCCCCCGAGACGGGGGTCGACGACGCGTACGGCCGCACTGCCTGAGCGCTTGATAGGCTCGCGGACGCCTCGGCGAGCGCTGGTGTCGCCGGGTGCTTCGCGGGTCCGCTCGCGAGGGGCTGTAGCGCAGTCCGGTAGCGCACCTCGTTCGCATCGAGGGGGTCAGGGGTTCAAATCCCCTCAGCTCCACAGGGAGGTCACCATGGTCGGATTCACGGTCAGGGCGGGCAGGGCACCGCGCCTGCTCGCCGCCGTCCTGGCAGCCGTGGCGGCGACCGGGCTCGTCGCCGGGCTCTCGATCGTCCCGGCGTCCGCAGCTCCGGCCGCGAAGCTGAAGTCGGCCTGCTTCTGGGTGGAGGGGGACGTCGACAACACCTTCACCTGCGGGCGCCTGGCCGCGAAGCTGCCCACGCTGTCCCTCTCGGAGTGCTGGAAGTACCCGCCCGCCGAAGGCACCTACATCCGCTTCAAGGGCTCATCGGGGTGGACCAAGGCCGACGTCGGGTACCGCGTCCGCGAGCTCTCGGGCTGCCGCAAGCCCTACCCCTGGAAGACCGTGGTGACGATCCCCGCCGAGCGGATGAACGCCATGGCCCCCCTCGAGGTCGCGCGGTACCGCCTGACGATGCCGGAGAGCAAGGGCACCTACGACGGCAAGCCGTACTCCTACGGCAAGACCGAGATCACCTGGGGTGTCTGCGTGGTGCTCGAGGGGACGTCGGAGCCCTGCGCGACCCGCTGAGGGGTCAGATCCAGGTCGGCATCCACATCCGAAGCCGCCACAGGTCGTACGGGATCTGCTCCCCGGTCCACACCGGGTAGAACCACCACCCCGCGATGACCGCGAGGAGCACGATCGCGCCGGCGCCGATCGCCCCCCATCGTCGGCGTTCCGCCGCGGCATCGGCGGGGCCCAGGATGCTCCCGATCGTCAGCGTGAGTGCCATCACGATGTAGGGGACGAAGACCACGGAGTAGAACGTGAAGATGGTGCGGTCCAGGTAGAGCATCCACGGCAGCAAGCCCGCGGCCAGGCCGACGAGGACGGCCCCGGATCGCCAGTCGCGCCGAGCCGCCCAGCGCCACAGCTGGTAGAGGAGGGCTCCGACGCCGATCCACCAGATGACGGGGTTGCCCAGGGCCGCGACCGCGGACGCGCACGTCGTCGCATCGCAGCCGTTGACGCCCTGCTCCACGCTGTTCCAGTAGAACGACGTCGGCCGGGTCTGGAACAGCCAGCTCAGGGGGCTCGACTCGTAGGAATGGTCGGACTC
Source organism: bacterium (assembly GCA_046096085.1). Classification (GTDB taxonomy): domain Bacteria; phylum Actinomycetota; class Actinomycetes; order S36-B12; family S36-B12; genus Mxb001. Next base: position 1,686 of record JBJTJS010000189.1, on the reverse strand, counting down.
GAGTCCGACGTGGAAGTTCCAGGCCTCGGCGTGGTAGTGCCACAGGGACCGCAGCGACGCGGGGATCAGCGAGTCGGGCTGGCTGTCGGCCCAGTCGCGGCCCCAGCCCCCCGTGGTGAGCAGCCACCCGGACCACGTGACGAGGTACGCCACGGCGGCGCTGCCGACCATGGCGACGAAGGCGATCGGCCCGCTGCGGAGGATCGTCGTCGTCCACGGCCGGGTCACCCCCAGGGACCGGCGCAGGCCCACGTCCCACACCACCGTCATGAGCCCGAAGGCGGCGAGATACCACAGTCCCGACCACTTCACCGCGCAGGCGAGACCGAGGGCGGCTCCGGCGGCCCAGCGCAGGGGCCGCGGGCCGAGTGCCGGCCCCCAGTCGCTGGGCGCGAGCGGCACACGGCCGGCGAATCGTCGTCGTACGGCGTCGCGGTCCCACAGGAGGAGACCGAAGGCCGCCAGCGCCATGAAGGAGAGCACCATGTCGAGCACGGCCGTGCGGCTCATCACCAGGTGCATGCCGTCGACGGCGAGCAGCAGGCCGGCCACGATGCCGAGGAGGTCGGAGCGCGTCAGCCTGCGCACGATCCGCGCGATCATGAGCACGGCGAGGGTGCCGAGGACGGCGACGGAGAAGCGCCACCCGAACGGCGTGACGCCGAAGAGCCACTCGCCGCCCGCGATGACCCACTTGCCGAAGGGCGGATGGACCACGAAGGACGCGTCGGGGCCGAACACGTCGATCGTGCGCCAGTTGCCGTCGGAGGCCAGGATGAGGTCGTTGGCGTCCTCGACGAACTGCTGCTCGTAGCCGAAGCGCAGCAGTGCCAGCGCGTCCTTGGCGTAGTAGACCTCGTCGAAGGCGAAGGCATGAGGACGACCCAGCTCGGTGAAGCGCAGGACGCCGGCGAGCGCCGCCACGCCCAGGGGACCGAGCCAGCCGCGCCAGCCGGACGACGGCATGGGCGGGTAGAGCGTCGATGCGCTGGGAGCCTGGTGGGGGGGAGGGACCTCCGCCTCGGTCGGCTCAGCCGTCGCCGTCGCCGCCATCCCGACATCGTAGGGCGGGCCCCTGCCAGGATGGGGCGATGACCGGTCCCGGCCGGGTTATCCTCGCGGCCACGCCCCTGGGCAATCCCGCGGATGCCTCCCCTCGGCTCGCCGCGGCCCTCTCGTCGGCGGACGTCATCGCGGCCGAGGACACGCGCCGGCTGCGGCGTCTCGCCCGGGACCTCGACGCCCCCCTCCGCGGACGCGTCCTCTCCCTTCACGACTCCATCGAGGGGAGGCGGGCCACACAGCTGCTCGCGGACCTCTCGGCGGGTGCGACCGTGGTCGTCGTGACCGATGCCGGCATGCCCGCCGTCAGCGACCCCGGCTACCGCATCGTGCGGGCGGCCGTCGACGCCGGGATCCCCGTGACCGTCATCCCGGGGCCGAGCGCCGTGCTCGCCGCGCTCGTGGTCTCCGGCCTCCCGGTGGACCGCTTCTGCTTCGAGGGGTTCCTTCCGCGACGGGCAGCCGAACGCCGTCGCCGGCTCGGCGAGCTCGCGCGGGAGCCGCGGACGTTGGTCTTCTTCGAGACGCCGCACCGCCTGGCCGCCGCGCTGGGGGACATGGCGACGGCGTTCGGCGGGACGCGGCCGGCGGCGCTGTGCCGGGAGCTCACGAAGACCTACGAGG
>JBJTJS010000188.1:0-9613 GCA_046096085.1 bacterium | reverse complement strand
TGTAGGGCGCGTAGTTGCCCGGCCCCTAGGCCTCCTGGTACGCCGCCTGCAGGTCGTTGACGCCCTGGACCGTCCCGCTGAAGTCGCCCGTGGCGAGGTACGACGTGAGCCCGGGGACGCAGACGAGGCAGTCGGCCGTGTTGCCGCTCACCGCCCCGATGCTCAGGACGGAGAAGGGGGCGCTCGCCTCGGTGTTGTAGAGCGCCTCCGCCGCTGCCATCTTCATGGGCTGCTGCTGCACCATGATCTTGGCATCCATGTCTCCCGTGATCGCGAGGCCGATGGCCGCGATGAGGATGACCAGCGAACTCGCCTTCATGGCGGGCCGGAACACGTCGACCTGGCGCCTCTTCATCATCTTGTAGCCGGCGATGCCCACCACCGCGGCACCCGCGGTGACGGCGCAGGCGAACATCGTGTGGAAGAAGGCGATCACGGCGGTGTTCTGGAACAGGACGGCGCCGATGTCGTTGAGCACCGCCCGTCCGGTCTCGGGGTCGAGTTCGTACCCGACCGGATGCTGCATCCAGGCGTTGGCCGCGAGGATGAAGTACGCGGAGAGCACCGTCCCGAAGGCCGCGGCCCAGATGGTCGCGAGGTGCACCCGCTTCGGCAGGCGGTCCCACCCGAAGATCCACAGGCCCAGGAACGTCGACTCGAGGAAGAAGGCGAGGAGCCCCTCCATGGCCAGGGGCGCACCGAAGACGTCGCCCACGAATCGGCTGTAGACGCTCCAGTTCATCCCGAACTGGAACTCCTGCACGATGCCCGTCACCACGCCCATCGCGAAGTTGATGAGGAAGAGCTTCCCGAAGAACTTCGTCAGCTGGAGGTACCGAGGGTTGCCGGTCCTCACCCACGCGGTCTGGAACCCCGCGACGAAGAAGGCACCGCCGATCGTGAGCGGGACGAAGAGGAAGTGGTACACGGTCGTGATGCCGAACTGCCAGCGGGCGAGGTCGAGGGCTTCCATGGGGCCATCGTTGCGCCGTGTCGTGGGGCACGATCGCGGCATGAGTCCGCAACCTCCGGGACTTTGGTCCCCACTTGTAGGGTCCTCACGTCATGAGGATCGACAGCGGCCCGCGGGTCTCCGCGGGCCCGGTGCTGTGGACGAATCTCCTCATCGTCTGGATCGTCTGGGGCTCGACGTACATGGGCATCCGCTTCGCCAGCGAGTCGATCCCTCCGTTCATCATGAGCGGGAGCCGCTTCCTCGTGGCCTTCGTCATCATGCTCGGGCTCACCGCGATCCTGCGGGGGCCCGCGGCCCTGCGGGTCTCGCGGCGGGAGTTTGCGACCGCCTGCGTCCTGGGCGTGGCGCTGCTCGGCGTGGGCCTCGGCACGGTGGGCCTGGCGCAGGGGTACGTGCCCACGGGCATCATGGCGCTCATCATCGCGTCCACCCCACTCACCATCGTCATCTGGCGACTCATCACCGGTGACCGTCCGCCCGTGCTCACCCTGGTGGGCGTCGTCGTCGGCCTCGCCGGCATCGGTTGGATGCTCCTTCCCGGGGGCACCCGCCCGGTCTCGGGAACGGATGGCGACGTCGTGTTCTGGAGCATCACGATCCTCGTCTCGGCCACCATCTGGGCCACCGCGAGCTTCTTCTCCGCCCGCATGCCCACCCCCAGCGACTCCTTCGCCCTCACCACCTACGAATTGCTCGGCGGTGGGGTAGCACTCCTCGCGGTCGGACTGGTCCTGGGTGAACGCGTCGACGTCTCGGAGATCACCGTCAGATCGTGGGCGGGCTGGCTCTTCCTCGTCATCGCCGGGTCCGTGGTGGCCTTCAGTTCCTTCACGTGGCTGATCAACAGGGCGCCCATCTCCCTCGCCTCGACGTACGCCTACGTGAATCCCGCGGTCGCGGTCGTGCTCGGACTCCTCCTCTACGCGGAAGCCATCACCAGCGACGTCGTCGTCGGCCTCACCATCGTGCTCGGCGGAGTCGTGCTCGTGGTGAGCGGAGAGAGCCTGGTGTCACGGCGCAACCGCTCCGCGACCCCCGACCTGCCCGTGACCTGACGGAACGGGCGAGACCGGCGACGCTCGTCAGCGCTCCTCCGCGATGGAGTTACCGCCATCCACCACCAGGCACTGGCCCGTCGTATACGCGGCGCCCGGCGTGCACAGCCAGGCGATGGCGGCGGCGACCTCGTCGGAGGTCCCGCTGCGCCCCATCGGGGTGCGCAGGCCCTGATCCCGCTCGTGCTCGGTCTGCGACGCGGTCGCGATCCAGCCGGGCGCAACGGCGTTGACGGTGACGCCCTCCGCCGCGAAGTCCAGGGCGAGGGAGCGCGTCAACCCGACCATGCCCGCCTTGGCCGTCGCGTACGCCGCCTCGCCGCGCATGGCCATCGTCGGTCCCGTGACGCTGGCGACGTTCACGATGCGCCCCCACTCGCGTGCCCGCATGCCGGGCAGGGCGGCACGGGAGACGTGGAAGGCGGAGTCCAGGTTGCGCGCGAGCGACGCGCGCCAGGCCTGAGGACCGACGTCGAGGGCCGAGCCTGACTCCGCGGCACCCGACGAGGAGGTGCTCGTCATGCCGGCGTTGTTGACGACGATGTCGAGGCGGCCCCAGTGCTCGATCGCTTCCTCGACGAGTCGATGGGCCTCGTCGGGATCGGCGAGGTCGGCGAGGCAGCCACGTGCCCGGAAGCCGGCCTGCGCGAGCTCCCGCGCCCGCTCCCCCGCGCGGTCCGTGGTCGCCGCGAGCTCCACGTTGGCGCCCAGCCCGGCAAGCAGCCGCGCGGTGGCGAAGCCGATCCCCGCCTCGCTTCCCGCACCGGTCACGAGGGCGACGCGCCCGGTCAGGTCGAACCCGGGGAGCATCAGCCCACCAGGCGCCGGACGGCCTCGGCGAACAGGGTGGAGTGCAGGTCTACGTCGGCCGCCGTGGTCGTCGGGCACATGAGCGCCATGTTGTGGAACGGCGTCATGAGGACCCCGCGGTTGGCCATGAAGAGATGGAGGTACTCCTCCAGGTCGCCGTCGTAGGCGTTCGCGGACTCGGTCCCCGTGCGCGGGGCAGGACGCGCGAAGCGGTACTCCGCCCGCGCGCCGAGCTGCATGATGGACCAGGGCAGGCCGCTGCCGTCGATGACCTCCTCGACGCCCTCTCGGTAGCGGGTCGCCAGGGCGATCATGTGGTCGAACGCGGCGTCGGTGAGCACCTCTCCGAGGGTGGCGCGCATGGCCGCGGTCGACAGGACGTTGCCGGCGAGTGTCCCGCCCACTCCGCCCACGTCCACGAGGTCGGCGTCGGGGTGGTCCCGCACGCGCTCCGCGACCGCGTGGGTGATGCCGTATGCGCCCGAGGGGATCCCCCCGCCGAGGCTCTTGCCGATGACGAAGAGATCCGGCTGGAGATCCCAGGCGCGGGTGCACCCCCCGGGCCCCGCGGAGATCGTGTGAGTCTCGTCGATGAGGAGGAGGGCTCCGTACTGCGTGCACAGTTCGCGCAGGCCCTCGAGGAAGCCCGGCTCGGGCAGCACGATGCCGATGTTCGTGAGCGCAGGCTCGGTGATGACGACGGCGACGTCGCCGTGGGCGAGGGCCCGCTCCACCGATGCCAGATCGTTGAACTCCGCGGCCCGGGTGGTGTCTCGGATATCGCGAGAGGGGCCGACGTTCCCGCTGCGCAGCAGCGTCTCGCCGCTCGGTCCGAGCATGACGAACGTCTCGTCGACCGCGCCGTGGTAGCAGAAGGAGAAGGCGACGACTCGCGGCCTGCCCGTCACCAGGCGCGCGATCCGCAGGGCCCAGCGGTTGGCGTCGGTCGCGGTCAGGGAGAAGGACCACAGCGGCAGCCCGAAGCGGCGGGCGAGGTCGGCGGCGACCCACTCCGCATCGGCGCTCGGCATCATCGTGGTGATGCCGCCCTCCTCGGCGATCCGCCGGTGGACGGCCCGGACGGTCGGCTCGGGGGAATGCCCCGCCATCGCGCCGGTGTCACCGAGCGCGAAGTCGACGTACTCGTGGCCATCCACGTCGGTGATGCGATTGCCGTGCGCGGTGGCGAGGTACAGGGGGTAGCCGCCCGACCACTTGTTCATCCATGTCATGGGCACGCGACCGAACAGGTGGTCGGCGGACTCGTAGAGCTTGCGGGACCCCGGGGTGCGCACCGCGTACTCCACGCGCTCCTCGCCCAGCAGCCCCGCCAGGCGTTCGCGGTCAACCTCGGTCATGGTCTCCTCGCTCACTCGCCGTGCCCTCGGCGTCGGGAACCACGGTAGTGACCGCTGCGCCATGCCGCCGTCGCGGCGGTGCGAGAACCAGGCCGACCACGACGGCCGCGGCCTGGATAGCGGCGGCGACCACGAGGATCGCCCTCCATCCCTCGCCCGACAGCGCCCCCGCGATGAGGGAGCCCACCGCGAACGCCCCCACCTTCATCGACGAGCCCGTGGCGAAGACCAGAGCCCGCGACGCTGGGGCCGACTCCCGGTCGCGCACCTGCAGGACGGAACTCAGCGCGGGGGCCTCCACGAGCCCGAGGGCCAGGGCGACCGGGACGGCGACGAGAAGGCTCGGCACGCCCGCCATGACGAGGAGGAGTAGGGCCATGGCGCTGCTCAGGATGACCACGAGCGTCCCCGGACCGCGGCGACGGATCGGCCTGCGCGTGAGCAGGATGGATCCGACCAGGGCTCCGCACGCGGTCACCGCGAGGACCAGGGGTCCGTATCCGGCATCGCCCGCGAGGTCCTGCCCCATCAGTGGCATGGAGATGACGAAGCAGGCCATGGCCGCAAAGCCGACGACGCTGATTGCCGTCGTCCTGCGCAGCGAGGGAGACGACCACATCACGGACAGCGATCCCAGGGACCGCAGGTAGGGCACTGGCGGCTGCGCGTGCGTTGCCGAGCGAGGCGGGATGCGCAGGAAGAGGAGAGGCCGCGAGTGCCACCAGGTAGAGCACCGTCATGGCCTCGAGGGAGGAGGCGCCCGGCACCGCGGCATCGGCGATGTAGGCGAGGCCCGCAATCGCAGGCCCCGCGATGTCGGCGACGTTGTACGTCCCGACGTCCACGCTGTAGGCCCGCGAGGGCTCGGCCTCGGGCACGATGCGCCGCAACTGCGCCGACCATGCTCCCAGGAGAAGCGGGAAGGCGAGGCCGGCCATGACCGCGATGAGGACCAGGGCCGCACTGGGCCACCTCCCGATCCCGACCGCCAGGAGCCCCGCGCTGACGCACAGAGTCGCCAGGGCGGCGACGTACGCGGGCTTCGGCCGCTCGATACGGTCGACATAGGCGCCGCCGATGGGTCCCATGACCGCCGCCACGATCGTGTAGCAGGCGATGATGAGCGCCCCCTCGGCGACGGACCCGTTGCTGGCCAGGACGCCGAGCAGGATCGCGGATGGGAGCCCGGAGCCGGCCATCCGGGCGAGGGCCGCGACCGTCGCGTAGAGGGCCAGGCGGCGGCCGGGCGATGTGGCGGGCACGGCGCGACTCTAGGCTCGAGGCGGCGGAGAGGACGTCGGCCGGTCCGTGCTACCTCGGTAGACGGGGTGGATACGCTACCGCCGACACGAACGTTCACGGAACATCAACGGAATCGAGGACCACATGAACTTCGGCGAGTTCCTCTGGAGCCTGCTCGTCATCTTCTTCATGATCATGTACTTCATGATCCTGTTCAGCGTGGTCATCGACCTGTTCCGCAACAAGCACATGAACGGCTGGGTCAAGGCGCTGTGGATCCTCTTCCTGATCTTCATCCCGCTCCTCTCCCTGCTCATCTACGTGATCGTGTACGGCCGCTCCATGGCCACCCGTCAGCAGGAGGCGGTGCAGGACGCGCAGGCCGAGCAGGCCGCCTACATCAAGCAGGTGGCCGGCACGAGCGCCGCTGAGCAGATCGCCCAGGCGCAGCAGCTCCTCAACTCCGGGGCCATCACCCAGCAGGAGTTCGACTCCCTCAAGGCGAAGGCCCTGAGCTGAGCAGCCCCGCCGGCGCCGCACCCGCCCTTCAGGGGCGGCAGCTCGTCGGCGCCATCGGTCTCGCGATCGGGGTCGGGATCCTCGCCGCCATCGGCGCGGCGGCGTTCCTCTCGGTCATGTCCTACGGCACCGACCTCATCTGGGAGTGGCTGCCGGCGCAGGTGGGGCTGACCGAGGTCCCGTGGTGGTGGGTGGTGCTGCTCCTGCTCGTCGGGGCGCTGCTCATCATCGCCGCCTGGCGGCTGGGCGATGGCATGGGCAGCCCCCTCGACGGCTTCCACTTCGACATCGGGCCCTCCCGGGCGCTGGCCGCACTGTCGGTCGCCCTCGCCACCTTGATCTTCGGCGGGGTCCTGGGGCCCGAGGCACCGCTCATCGTCTGCGGGACGGTCATTGGCGGCCTGGTCACGCGCCACAAGTCGCCGCAGGTGCAGCAGCTCGGCATGGTCCTCGGCGGCATGGCCGCCATCGGGACGATCCTCGGCAATCCCTTCATCGCCGCGTTCATGGTGCTCGAGTTCGCCGCGATGGGCGCCATGCCGCGGCAGATCCTCATCCCCCTCTTCATGGCGCTGGCCTCCGGGTACCTCGTCCTCACCGGGATCGGGCCCTTCGCGGGCCTGGGCACCCTGGACCTCGCCGTTCCCGGTCTCACCGAAGTGGACCAGCTGACCTTCGTGGACCTCGGCGTGGGCATCGTCGTGGCGATCCTGGCGGCGATAGCCGTGCTGATCTCGCGGCAGGTCGGGTACGCGGTTCAGAAGCTGGCCAAGGCGCGTCCGGCGCCGACCATCCTCGGCTCGGCTCTCGCCATCGGGGCGCTCGCGACCTTCGTCATGGTGGTCTTCGACCAGCCCTACTTCATGGTGCCGTTCTCCGGGGAGACCGCGATGCCCTCGCTCATCGCCGAGACCTCGGCGGTCGCCGCGCTGGCGATCTTCGTGACCAAGGCGCTTGCGTACGGCATCTCCCTCGGGGGCGGCTTCCGCGGCGGGCCGATCTTCCCCGCCACCTTCGTCGGCGTCGGGGTCGGGGTCTTCGTCGGCCTCATCATCACCAGCACGCCCATGAGCGCCCTCGTCGTGACCGGGATCGCCGCGTCGTGCGCGGCCATGCTGAAGCTGCCGTTCTCCAGCGGGATGCTGGCCCTGGTGATCGGTGCGGGCGCGGGGCTGGTGGTGACGCCCCTCGCGATCATCGGCGCCGTCGTGGGCGTCGGGCTTCGCCTGGCCTACGACAAGGCGACCGGCCACATGGCGTCGACCCCGGCGTCTACGGCGGCGGAGTGATCGGGCTCGCCAGCCCCTCGACGACCTTCACGCCGGGGTAGGACCCCAGTGCGTCTCCCGGGAGCACGATCTTCGAGGCGCGGATGCCGCTGCCGATGACGACGGCGGGCTGCTCGAGGACCCGCGGATCCACCAGGATCGGCCATTCCTCCGGCAGGCCGATCGGCGTTATGCCGCCGTACTCCATCCCCGTCGACGTGACTGCCTCGTCCATGGAGGCGAACGAGATCTTCCGCACATCGAGCCATCGACGAGCCACGCCGTTCACGTCGGCCCGCGTCGTGGCCAGGACGAGGCACGCCGCCATCCGCACCTGGCCCTCCCTCTTGCCGGCGAGGATGACGCAGTTGGCGGAGGACTCCAGCGGCACGGCGTACGCCGAGCAGAAGGCAGCGGTGTCCGCGAGATCGGGGTCGATGGCCGCGACCCCGGTCTCAGCACCGCGAGGCCAGGCATCCAGCGCCGTTGCGGTCGTCGGGGCCACGAGGTCCGGTCGGGCCCGCGCGGGGGTGACATCGAGCGTGCCGATCGTCATCATGGACCCGATCAGACCACATCCGCCCCCGCGGCGGACCCGTTGCCGGAGAGATACCCCCCGGGGTATCCTCGAGGCTCCTGACCCGAGGAGGACGACCATGTGCAGCCCCGCTCCCTGCCACTCCTGCGGCAAGGTGACCTGGACCGGGTGCGGCGCCCACGTCGACGAGGTGATGGCGCAGGTCCCCGAGGACCGCCGCTGTCGCTGCTCCTGAGCCCCCATGTCCCCCCGGTCGGCTGACGCCGCGCACCGGGGCGAGCGCATGGCCGCGATCCTCGCGCTGCTGCGCGACCAGGACAGCATCGCCGTCGCCGACCTCGCGCGCCGCTTCGGCGTCTCGCAGGCAACCCTGCGCCGCGACCTGACGCTCCTGGAGGACCAGGGTCTGCTCGTGCGCCGCTATGGCGTCGCCATCGCCACCGAGTCGGGGGCCGAGGTCCCCGTCGCCTACCGCGACCGGCGCTCCAAGGCGCAGAAGCGGGCCGTGGCCGAGACGGCCGCCTCCCTGCTCCCGTTCGGTCCGCAGTCCGTGGGCTTGACCGGTGGTTCCACAACGGCGGAGATCGCCCGGGTGCTCTCTGCGCGAGTGGATCTCGTCGTCGTCACCAACGCGCTCAACATCGCGATGGAACTGGCGACGAAGCCGCGCATCCGCGTCGTGGTCTCCGGCGGCGTCGCCCGCTCCCAGAGCACCGAGCTGGTGGGTCCCTGGGCCGAGGCCGCGCTGTCCCAGGCCACCATCGGGACGGCGTACGTCGGCGTGGACGGCATCGACGCCGACGAGATCACCACCCACGACGTGGTCGAGGCACGCACGAATGCCGCGCTCATCGAGCGAGCCGAACGCGTCATCGTCGCCGCGGACAGCAGCAAGATCGGGCATCGCTACCCCGGGACCATGGCTTCCCTCGCGGCAGTCCACGCCCTCGTGACGGATCCCGGCATCACCGAGGAGAGCCGGCGGATCCTGGAGGATGCCGGCGTCCGGGTCGTGGTCGCGCTGGAGTCAGCGCGCGGCTGAGCCCGCGTCCTCGGCGCTCCACGTGAACCCGGGCGGCGCAGGATCGCACAGTGCTCGGGTCTGGGCCCTCAGCCGCGAGACCACATCGGGCCGCATCGTGCCCTCGTCGGCGTCGAACGTGGGGAAGAGGTTGCGCAGGAGGTTCGGATCGCGGCTGAGGTCGTAGCCCTCCTCCACCCCTCCCTTGTAGTGGACGTACAGCCAGCGCTCGGTGCGCACGCCGCAGTACGCCGGCAGCTGGTTGCGTTCGCCCCGGTTGCGCCAGGCCGTGATGAGCAACTCCTTGCGCTGCGCCGTGCCATCGCCGAGATCAACCCCGTCTTCCAGGTCGGGGAGGACCGCACCCGTGGCACCGGTGATGGTCGCCGTCAAGTCGGCGAGGGACACGATCCTGGTGTCGCTGCGACCCGCTCCCGCGAGCGGGCTGCCCTGGGGAGCGGCATCCCAGCGGATGAGGAGCGGGATCGGCGTCGTGTAGGGGTAGTTCTTCGTCTCGATGAGGTTGAACTCCCCCCAGACGAGTCCGTTGTCACTGGCGAAGACCACGATGGAGTTGCGGAGCCTGCCCTCGCGCTCCAGGGCGTCGACGATGTCGCGCACGCTCTCGTCCACGGAGAGCAGCGCCCGCATGTTGCGCCGCTCGATCGAGCGGCCCTCCCCCGGCTTCACGGGCGCCCCCTTGGCAACCCACGCCGGCTTGCCCGCGACGTTTCCGAATCCGGGAACCTCGGAGATCTCCACCTTCGCGCGCGCATGCCGCGGAGCGGGCGTCGAGGGGGCATGGGGGCCGTACGGCGTGTAGAGC
>JBJTJS010000187.1:0-10563 GCA_046096085.1 bacterium | reverse complement strand
GGCGGCCTCCTCGCCTACACCGAGCGCCAGACGATCGCGACGCAACGGCTGCTGGGGTTCGGCCCTCAACTCGGCCTCGACGACGAGCGGTGGGGACAGGCACTTTCCACGGCGGTGGGGGCAATGAAGCGCCTGGGGCTCTAGAGTCAGACCACGATCGGGAGGTGCCATGGCGGGGTTCGACTTCGACGTGCTTATCGTGGGCTCGGGCTTCGGCGGGTCGGTGTCCGCCCTGCGCCTGACCGAGAAGGGCTACCGGGTCGGGGTGATCGAGGCGGGCCGTCGATTCACCGACGCGGACTTCCCCAAGACCTCGTGGCGGCTGCGGAAGTTCCTCTGGGCCCCAGCCCTCGGATGCACGGGCATGCAGCGCATCCACGTCCTCAAGGACGTGGTCGTCCTCGCGGGTGCCGGCGTGGGCGGCGGCTCTCTCATCTACGCCAACACCCTGTACGTACCCCCGAAGAGGTTCTTCGAGGACCGCCAGTGGGCGCACATCACCGACTGGGCCGAGGAGCTCGCGCCGTACTACGACCAGGCGAGTCGCATGCTCGGCGTCGTCACCAATCCCACGATGACCCCCAGCGACCTCGTCATGAAGGCCGTCGCCGACGACATGGGCGTGGGGCACACCTTCCGGATGACGCCCGTGGGCGTCTACTTCGGCGATGGCCCGGGAGTGACGAGCCCCGACCCGTTCTTCGGCGGGGTGGGGGCGGCTCGCACTGGGTGCACCGAGTGTGGCGAGTGCATGACCGGGTGCCGGCACAATGCCAAGAACACGATGCCCAAGAACTACCTCGGCCTCGCCGAGCAGGCCGGGGCCCGTGTCTTCCCGCTCACCACGGTCACCGCGGTCGAGCCGAGGGAGGGCGGCGGGTACGTCATCACCACCAAGCGGACCGGCACGCTCTCGAGGCGGCGCCGCACCTTCACCGCCGAGCACGTGATCATGGCGGCGGGCACCTACAACACCCAGCGACTCCTGCACCGCATGAAGGACGAGGGGCGCCTGCCCCGCCTGTCGCGCATGCTCGGGCGCCTCTCGCGCACCAACTCCGAGTCCATCCTCGGCGCTGTCGCCAAGTCTCCCGATGCCGACTTCACGCGCGGGGTCGCCATCACGTCGAGCTTCTTCCCCGACGACCAGGGCACCCATGTGGAGCCGTGCCGCTACGGCAAGGGCTCCAACTCCATGGGCCTCCTGCAGTCGGTCCTCACCGTCCCCCGGGACGGCGAGCCGCGGTGGCGGACCTGGTCCAAGGAGCTCTGGCGCCAGCGTCGCGATGCCGTCCAGCTCGTCAACGTCCGACGGTGGAGCGAGCGCGCGGTGATCTCGCTGGTGATGCAGCCGGTCGACAACTCGCTCACCCTCGTCGGCAAGCGGGGGCGACTGGGCTGGCGCCTGGCGACCAACAAGGACGAGTCGAATCCCGCGCCGTCGTACATCCCGATCTCCAACGAGGTCGTGGAGCGCATGGCGGAGCACGTGGATGGCGTGGCGGGAGGCAACGTCTTCGACAACTTCGATGCCGTGCTCACCGCGCACTTCGTCGGCGGCTGCGTGATCGGCGCTGACGACGAGTCAGGGGTCATCGACGCCTACCACCGGGTGTTCCACTACCCGGGCCTGCACGTCGTCGACGGCTCCGCCATCACCGCCAACCTCGGCGTCAACCCGTCGCTCACGATCACCGCCCAGGCCGAGCGGGCCATGGCGATGTGGCCCAACAAGGGCGAGCAGGACGAGCGTCCCCCGCTGGGCAGCCCCTACGCGAAGGTCGCGGCGATCGAGCCGAAGAACCCCGTGGTCCCCGAGCACGCGCCGGCCGCTCTGCGCCTGCCGATCGTCGAGGTGCGGTAGGCGCCGAGGTCCCCTCGCGCGAACGACTAGGTGCAGGCCTGGTCGAAGAGCGTGCCGTTCTTCACCGTCACCGACCAGCAGGCAGTGCCCGCGTCGGGGTCCGTGAGGCTGTACTTCGCGCCCCCGGGGATGTTGGTGATCACCCAGTCGGGGAGGAGGTTCTTGCCGTCGAGGACGACGTAGGTGAAGCCACGAATGCTGGCCGGGGTGTTCGCCTGCGAGGCGGCGACGGCGGCCCTGATGTCCTGGGCGAGGCTCCGAGCGAACGACGTCCAGTGCAGTTGCCATGCGGCGCGCCCGATCTTCGCGACCGGCGCGATGCGCGACTTGCTGGGCTTCCAGAGGGGGCCCGGGACGCCGATGCCGCTGTAGGTGCACGTCGAGGATCTCGTGGTCACACCGGACTCGACATCGCTCGACTTCCACTCCACCAGCCGACCCATCGCGTCGATCGTGTATTCGACGACCTCGGTCACGGTGGCCGACGTCGGGTGGCTCGCCGAGTAGACGCTCCCCCCGTCCGGCAGGGGGACCTTGGAGCCCATCTGCGCCGGATCGGACAGCCAGTCCGGCATGCTCGGGGGCAGCACCTCCTCCCGCAGGAGGGTTCGGACGTTGAGGTATCCATAGCTCGGCGGCAGGTAGCTCTGGAGGAACTTCTCCGCCCCCGCCGTCCAGGGCGACGAGACGTAGACGACCTTGCTGCTCACGCCGGCCTTGGCCCTGACCTGCGACACGTTCGACTGATTGACGTGCCGGACGAACCAGATGGGGCTCGTCAGGCGCTGGGGGGTGGCATGGAAGCGAAGGTCGACGGTGGGGTCCTGGGTCGTCACCCGGTAGGTGAACTCCTGCGGCCCGAACGCGGCGATGCCCCCGGTGAAGAGGCCTCCCGGGAGCGTGCAGGCGACCTTGAGCCACTGCGCTCCCGCGGTGAGGGTCGCCGACGCACCCGCCTTGACCGCGGCCTGGATGGCGGGGCCCGTCACGGGCGGAAGCGCGAGAGCGGGTGCGGGCACTCCGACCGCGATGAGCGCGATCGCGAGCCCGACGACGATGACTGGCGCCCGTCCACGCCTGCGCATCAGGTCTCCTCCCTCGGCGCGGTCTCCGGTGCAGACTCCGGTGCATCCTGCGCGGCCTCCGAGTGCAGGGTAGCCTCCGCCTCCACCTCCGCCTCGGCATGCTCGGCGGCAGCGTCCTCGGCCGCCTCGGCATGCTCGGCGGCAGCGTCCTCTGCCGCCTCGGCATGCTCGGCGGCAGCGTCCTCGGCCGCCTCGGCATGCTCGGCGGCAGCGTCCTCGGCCGCCTGCTCCTCCTCCGCGTCCTCCGCGGTCTGCGAGCGGACCCCGCCCGTGCGCTGGAGGGCGAGTCCGCAGGCGAGGACCACCGACAGGATCATCGCGCTGCCGAGGATGCGGACGGACAGGGCCGTGTCGTCGCTGAGGACCCTGGCGATGTCGACGTCCTTGCCGATCACGGACCAGGCGACGATGACGATGCTGAAGAGGTAGTACCCGAGCAGGACCAGCATCTGCCGATCCCGCGGGAAGGACCGAGCGTCGTCGTGCACAGCGCCGCCGTCGGTGAGGAAACCCCAGATGAGCCCGAAGATGAGCAGCGCTGCGGTCGAGGCACCGATGAGGAAGCCGAGCGGCAGGGCGAAGAAGTCGGCCTGCCGCACCAGCGCCGACAGGAGGATCAGCACGAGCAGGAAGGCCACGCGGTGCGGGGGGAGCTCGCGGCGCGCGGCCCAGAAGGCCAGGAGGATCGTGGCGGTGGCCATCCCGACATCCCCGAGCCGGGGGGCTGAGAGGAACCACCCGCCGGGGAGCATCGGCAGGAAGAACGTCCCCGCGACCACGACGGCATCGACCATGGCGATGGCAGCGAAGAGGCGGCGTGACCGTCTCATGAGGAGTGCGCCGCCGATCACCAGGCCGATGACGACGGCCGCACGATTGAGGGTCACGGCGTTGTCCGTGCTCAGCACGTCCAGCAGGGCGTTGAAGGGGACGAGCAAGGCGGGCGACACGAGCGTCCCCAGGGTCACCGCCAGCATCCCGAGGATCGAGCCGAGGATCGGAATGGCGGCTAGCCCGAAGCACACGGGAACGGCGACAGCGGCGGCTGCCGCCGCGACCGCGGTCGGCCGACCCTCGGGCCATCGCTCGCCTCGATGGCACGCCAGCCACAGCGCCGCGCACAGGACGGCCACGATGAGTGCGCCGAGGAGCCCGGAGAGGCGCGTGGGTGAGAAGGCCTCGCTCCACTCCCGACCGGCGGACACCCACTGCCAGGCCAGGACGACGCACGCGAGGAGGAGGGAGAACCATGCCGCGGCCCGCTCGCCGACCGCGTCGCCCGTCCAGGCCACGAAGGAGACGCCCAGGGATGTCGCGCTCACCCCGGCGAGGAAGGCCATCGGGATGGCGAGGGCTCCCAGGAAGCCGAGGACGAGCGACGTCACGAGGAGCGTCCCGGAGATGTTGTTGAGCAGGGTCTGGTTGACGACCGAGCGGTACGACGCGAGCAGGATTCCGTCGCAGAGGACGACGAGGATGAGGGTGTCCGGCGCGGGTCGAGTGGGTGCGACCCACATGACGACCACGTAGGCGAGCATCAGGCCGAGCAGGACCACGCAGGTCCAGGCGAGGATTCCGCCGACCCCGTTCGCGAAGGCGATGGCGGTGACCGAGACGAGGATCCCGACGATGGCCCCGAGGAACAGAAGGCGGCGCCACCACGGGGACCGCTGCGAGCCAGCGAGGAGCACGCCGAACGCGACTCCCAGCAGGCAGAGCGCAGCGGGGATGAGGAAGGTGGGCACCGCCTTGCTGCTGGTGGCGTCCACCAGCGTCTCGAACTCCGCCGCCGACCGCAGGGGGTTGGCGATGATGATGGAGCCCACGATGAGCGCATAGAGGATGGCGACGGCCCAGGTGATGCCGGCGACACCGCGGGAGTGCCATCGCACGTACAGCGTCCCGTAGCGCACCGGCTGGTAGAAGACCACGAACCACAGGTCGGCGAAGAAGCGGGCAATCCCTCTGCCCAGCGTCTCCTCGTCGGTGGTCGGGACCGGCTCCATGCCGGCGCCGGGGCCAGTGCCGACCACGTCACTGCTCACGGGGCACCCCCAGGAACGTCACGGCCCCCTCCTGGCTGACGGCGATCCACTCCCCGCCGAATGGCACGAGGAACAGCTTCGCGGGGGCATTGCCGCTGGTCTCGCTCACGTCGGCGACGAGCTCGGTCGAGCCGTCGATGGCGACCGACAGGACACGGTCCCGGTCGGCGACGAGGGTCCCGTCGGTCGACAGGGTCCCGGAGGTGAGGCCGTCCTGGGACCACATGACCTCGCCCGTGTCCGCGTCGACGCCGAGGAGGCCGCCGTCGGTGGGCAGGACGATGACACCGTCGCGAAGGACTCCTCCGGTCAGGACGCTTCCCTCGAGGAGCGGCACGGTCCACATCTCCCCGCCGGCGGAATCGAGTCGCGTGAGGAAGCCGGTCGCCTGCGCGAAGAGGGCGGACCCATCGCCGAGGACGGTGATGGGCTGGTCGACCCGGTCGAGACTCCCCGCCCAGCGCACGTCGCCGTCCGGGCCCACGGCGACGACGTACCCGGCACTGTCGGCGGCGAGGAAGAAGCCGTCTGCGGCGGCGGGCGGCTCGAGGACGACGTCGGAGAGCGGCACGACCCATCGGGGAGCCCCGCTCACCGAGTCGAATCCGCGCAGCGTGCCGTCGACGAGCGCCGCCGCGACGACGTCCCCGACCACCGCGGGGGCGCCCACCGCGGCATCGGGGAGACGGGCATCCCAGCGCATGCGTCCCGCGTCGTCGAAGGCGAGCAGGGCGCGCAGTGAGGAGGTGACGTACGTGCGATCCCCTGACTGCGAGAGCCCGAGGACCTGCCCTCCCGGGTGCTGGATCCACAGGGCGGTGGCGCTCGTGTCGGGAGCGTCTGCCGCCGGCGGGGCGACCGTGATCGAGAGCAGGTCGCCGTTGGTGTCGTTGGCGTAGACCATGCCGGTGCGCGTCGGGACGGGTGCGCGGGTGATGGAGGTCACCGGCGTGGGAGCGGCGAGTCGCGTTCCCGGGGGGCGCGATGCCGGCTCCGGCAGGGTCACCTCGGGCCACGCGGCCTCCTGCGGCGAGGCCACGCGCGTGAAGACGCCGGTGACGGCGTTCGTGGCCGCGACAGACCCCCATCCCGGGCAGAGGGTGGAGATGTTCTCGGCCGAGTAGCCCTCGGAGCCCGGGAACTCCTGGTCGAACAGCACGCGAACGTCGCGACAGCCTTCGAGGGTGTCGAGGGGACCGGGCGGGTCGCTGATCTGCACGCCGCCGAGCGCCTCCCCTGAGATCGAGAAGGGTGCCAAGGCATTGGTCATGCCCTCGACCGTGCACGTGTGCCCGGGGGTGTCGACGGCCGGGAACGTGAGCACGGCCGGGTCGTACATCAGCGCTCCCCCGTTCGAGGCGACGACGAGGAGGTCGGCGTACCCGTCGCCGAGCAGGAGGGAGACGGTCGTCAGGGAACTGGGGGATCCGTCCGGGAGACTGGACGTCGTGACCGTGCGCACCACCTCGGTGGTGAGGATGTCCAGGCCGGCGGCCTCGACGAAGGAGAAGAGGTGCACCCCGGCGAGCTGGCCCGGCAGGGAGACGGACGCGGAGGCGGCCGACTCCCGGACGCGCGCCACCGTCGTCGGCTGGTACTCCCCCGGTGCGGCCGGATCGGCGATGATCGTGAGAGGGGTCGACGGAGGCGGCGCGACGTAGGCGATATAGCCATCGGGGCTCGGCCGATCCCGTGCCGCGACCGCGAACAGGCCGCCCAGGACCGCCACCACGAGGATGAAGCCGACGAGGGCCAGCCAGAACCAGAGGCGTCGCGCCGGCATCGCCGGGGCCGCTGCCGGGTGCTCGGCGCCGGGGGGTGCCTCCTGGTCCATCGCGGCTCACCCCCGCAGGGTCCGGGACCGGGCGGTTTCCGGTCGTCCCCAGGTTAGGGCTCGTGGCGGGACGCGTGCGGGTTCGCGCGGAACTGAGACAGCGTTATCCAGTGGCCTTGGCGCCGGTCGGAGTCCCGGTACTGTCGGGTCGTGTCCCCCCAGGATCGCTGGCTGACGCGCGGAGGCTATCTCTCCTACGCGAGCGGGGCCCTGGGAACGGCGGGCTTCGGCACGGTTCCCGGCCTGCTCCTCAGCATCTACCTCACCAACACTCTCGGGGTGGCCGCGGGACTCGCCGCCCTCGTCGTCCTCTTCCCCAAGCTGTGGGACCTGGGATTCCTGCCGTTCGTCGGCCGCCTGAGCGACCGGTCCGCGGCGCGCCGCGGCACGCGACGGCCCCTGCTGCTCGTCGGCGCGCTGGTACTCCTCGTGACCTTCCCGTTCATGTTCGCCGTACCGGAGAGCCTGGGACCGTATGCCGCCGCCGCATGGGTGTTCGTTGCCTTCCTCGTCGCGACGTCCGCCTTCGCGTTCTTCCAGGTGCCCTACATCGCGATGGCCGCGGAGATCACCGATTCGCCCGCCGAGCGCACCACGCTCATGTCCTGGCGCGTGGCCTTCCAGGCCGCGGCGATCCTGGCGTTCGGGGTCGGGGCCCCGGTCATTCGCCAGTCCGTCGAGCCCCTGCGTGCGGGCTACCTCGTGATGGGCATCGTCGTTGCCGCGGCCATCGCGGCGGGAATGCTCGTCTGCTGGTGGGGACTGCGCCACGCGCGCAGGTACGTCCGCGAAGGGGCGGATCAGCAGCACGCGGACGACTCGCTGCTGGATCAGTTCCGCCTCGCGTGGCGCGCCCGGCCCTTCCGCATGCTCCTCGGGGCCTTCTTCATCCAGGCCCTCGCCACAGGAGCGACCATCACGGCGCTTGCCTACTTCTCGCTCTCCATCCTGGGCATCGAGGACTTCGCTCTCCTCTTCGGAGTCCTCATCGTGCCGGCCGTGATCGTCATGCCCGCGTGGAACTGGTTCGGCCACCGCTACGGCAAGCGGGCCGGGTACCTCACGAGTTCCCTGTTCTTCATCGCCGGCTCGCTCCTCGTCCTCATGGCCCCGTCCGTGCCGCTCGGACTGACCGTCGGGTGCATCGCGAACGCCGCGGTGGGCTACGCCGGGATGCAGATGTTCCCGCTGGCGATGCTCCCGGACACCATCGCCGTGCAGGCTGAGGAGTCCGGCGAGCAGCGGGCCGGTGCCTTCACGGGGGTCTGGACGGCGGGGGAGACGGCGGCATTCGCCATCGGCCCGGCCCTGGTCCTGGGACTCCTCGCTCTCACCGGCTTCGTGTCGTCGACCGACAACTCCGCGGTCCAGCCGGACTCCGCCGTGGCGGGCGTCCTCGCCTCGATCAGCATCCTGCCGGCGGCCCTGGTGGCGCTCAGCCTCCCGCTGATCGCGAAGTGGCGCCTGCGGGACCCGGAGCATTCAGGAGCGAGTGCCGTCTCGAGTACGTGAAGTAGATGACGAGGCCGATCGCCATCCACGCCGCGAAGGCAACCCACGTCACCCAGTCCAGGCCGGCCACGATCACCACGATGAGGACGAGGCCGAGGATGGGCATGAGCGGGAACAGGGGCGTGGTGAAGCCCCGGGGGAGGTCCGGCTGGCGCCGTCGGAGCACGATCACCCCGATGTTGCCCACCGCGAAGGCCCCGTGGGTGCCGATGCTCGTGGCCTCGGCGAGTTGCCCGAGCGAGACGAAGGAGGCGGGGATGGCGATCACCGCCGCGACGATGATGGTGTTGGCGATCGGTGTCTGCGTACGAGGGCTCACGCGGGTGAACACCTTCGGGAGCAGGCCGTCCCGCCCCATGGCGAAGAGGATGCGCGTCTGCCCGTACAGCGTCACGAGCACGACGCTGAAGATGGAGACGATGGCGCCGAGGGCGATGAGGGCTCCCGGCCAGGTGGCGCCGGTGGCCCTGTCGGCGATGGTGGTGAGCAGCGCCTCGGACCCCTTCCCCTCGTCGTCCTGCCACGGCTGCGCGCCGAGCGCCGCGAGGGCCACGAGGAGGTACAGGATCGTCACGACGACGAGGCTGCCGATGATGGCGAAGGGGAGGTCCCGGCGCGGGTTCTTGGCCTCCTCCCCCGCGGTCGACGCCGCGTCGAACCCGATGTAGGAGAAGAACACCTGGCCCGCGGCGGCCGTCACGCCGAGCAGTCCCAGCGGCAGGAAGGGGGTGAGGTTGTTCGGGTCGAACGCCGTGAAGGCGACCACGCAGAAGAACACGAGGATGCCGATCTTGAGCAGGACCATGACCATGTTGAGCTTCGCGGACTCCGACGCGCCACGGATCAGCAGGAGCGTGCACATCACCACCACGAGCAGCGCGGGAACGTTGAAGACCCCGCCGTCACCGGGCGGGTTTGCGAACTGCTCGGGAATGACGATTCCGAAGGTGCCCAGGAAGTCGTTGAGGTACTCGCCCCAGCCGACCGCGACCGCGGCCACGGAGACGCCGTACTCCAGCATGAGCATCCAGCCCACGACCCAGGCCACGATCTCCCCGAGCGTGACGTAGGCGTAGGTGTACGACGAGCCGGACGCGGGGATGGCGCTGGCGAACTCCGCGTAGGACAGGGCGGAGAAGAGTGCCGCGACAGCCGCGAGCACGAAGGAGAGGAGTACTGCGGGGCCGGCCTTCGGGATCGCGACGCCCAGGATGACGAAGATGCCGCTGCCGATGATCGAGCCGATGGCGAAGAACAGCAGGGCCCCCCGGCCCATCGAGCGCCTGAGCTCGGAGTGGCCGGTGGCGTCCGCGATGGGCTTGAGCCGGAACAGGGATGTCGCCATACCGCCGTCTCCCTCCCGCGATCAGGCTCCTGCGGCTACCGTAGCGGCGTACCGGGGCGGGTGCTCTCCGATTGGGGACAGCGCCGTCAGGAGCGGAGGTGCACGGCCGTGGACATCGTGGTCGGGGTGAGCGCCGACGACTCCGGAGAGGACGCGGTGGCGCTGGGCGCCGTGCTCGCCCGCCTGCTGGAGGCGCATGTCGTCCTGGTCTACGTCCACCCGCCGACCATGGACTACCCGAGCATGGGCCGCGTCGACGCGGAGTGGGCGACGTTCCTGGCGCAGAGGGCGGATGAGGCCCTGTCGGAGGCGCGCCACCAGCTGGCACGCGACTGGTCGGTGGACGACGTGGAGGCCCTCGTCGTGCCGCATGTGTCGGTCGGCCGCGCCCTCCGGCACGTGGCCGAGGAGCGAGAGGCGGCCATCATCGTGCTGGGGCCGAGCACCCGGTCGAACCCCGGTCAGATCTCGCTCGGGCCGATCTCCCAGTCACTCCTGCACGGTGCCGGCAGCGCGGTCGCGCTCGCTCCGGAGGGATACCGAGAGATGGCGCCCGACACGATCGAGCGCATCGTCGTGGGGTTCCAGGACACTCCCGAGTCGGCCGAGGCCGTGGAAGCCTGCTGGGCGGTCGCGCATCCGCGGGATCTGCCCCTGCATCTGCTCACCATCGTCCTGCGTGTCAGCCGTCTCATCGGTGCGCGCGTGGGGCGCGACCCCGAGCGCATGGTCATGGAGTCGCTCGTCGAACGGGAACGCAGCGCCCAGGAGCGGTTCATCGCGACGCGGCCCGGGGAGATCACGGGCAGCGTGGTCACGGGGGACTCCGCTGCCTCCGCGATGTCACGCTTCGACTGGCAGGACTCCGACGTCTTCGT
>JBJTJS010000186.1:0-2643 GCA_046096085.1 bacterium | reverse complement strand
GGTCCGACGACGCTTCTGAACTCCTCGAGACAGCGGTACTCGCCGCGACTTCTCGGATCACGGAGGTCGAGGTGCGACGAGGTCTGGCGTTCATCGATAGGCCGGCGGAGCGCACGATGTCACAGTCGCTGTTCGCGCAGGAGTGGCGCAGCCTGGCGATCGTGGAACTGGCCCCCGCCCTGGCCGATCTCGCTGCGACGATTGCCAGTGATACTCGCATCCGCAGCCTCGATGCCGTCCATGTGGCCTCCGCACTCGTGGTGGGCGCTCAGCGATTCCTCACCTTCGATCGGCGTCAGGCAGATGCGGCGCGCAGACTCGACCTCGCGGTCGTGGGAGTGCCCGGCTGTGCAAGCGATCCGGGCGTAGCGCTGGCTGGCGGGGGGCGAGCCTTACGTCGTCCCGGATAGTATCGCGACGTGACTGAATCGCTGACGCAGGAGGCCCCGGGATTCAGCGAGATCCCCGTGGTGTCCCTGCGATCCTGGCGCGGCACTCGTGCCGAGCGCCAGGACGTCGCCGACGCGCTTGTCCGGGCCTGCCACGAGGTGGGCTTCTTCCTCCTCGTGGACCACGGGATCGACCAGCGTCTGATCGACCGCTACTTCGCCGCTCTCGAGCAGTTCTTCGCGCTGCCGATCGAGGCCAAGGAACTCATGGCGAAGGCGAACTCGCGCCACTTCCGCGGGTGGGAGGCCATCGGGGCCGAACTCACTAACAACCGCGTCGACTATCGCGAGCAGATCGACCTGTCATCCGAGCACGCGGCGCGCGATGCCGATGTATGGCCGCCGTACCTGCGCCTGGACGGGCCCAACCAGTGGCTTCCCGACGAGATGCTTCCGGGCTTCCGGGAGGTCGTCACCGAGTACTTCGCCCAACTGTCGGCCCTTGCCGGTGAGGTCATGTCCGTGCTGGCCTTGGGCCTGCGTCTGCCGCCGGAGACGTTCACCGAGAGATTCGGGGAGCGGCCGCTGTCGTTCATGAAGTTGATTTCCTACCCGCCCACTCCGGAGGGGCAGGCCGGGGTCAACGGCCATCACGACGCGGGGTTCCTCACCCTGCTGATGCAGCACGGGGTTGGCGGCCTTCAGGTCGAGAACCAGCGCGGGGAGTGGATCGACGTCCCGCCCACGGATGACGCGTTCGTGGTCAACCTCGGTGAGATGCTGCAGTCGATGACGGGCAACTACCTCGTGGCCACGAATCACCGGGTCATCGCGCCCGCGCAGCGCTACTCCTCGGCCTACTTCCACGGCCCCGACCTGCGGGGGAGCCTGGCGCCGCTGGCCCTGGATGAGGAGTTCGTTGCGGCCGTCGAGGCCAGCCCCCGGCATCGCAAGGCCGGGTTCATGGCGCGTCGCGAGCAACTCCTCGACGGTGAGGAGGGCCTGTCGGGCCATTCCGTCTCGGTGTTCGGCGAGCAGATGTGGAACTACTACGTGCGTAGCTACCCCGACCTCGTGCGCGCTCACTATCCCGAGACACTGACGGCGCCACAGACGCCTCGCGAGTGACCATCGCCGGCCATGACCACGAAGACGAGCAGCGACCTGTGGGACGAAGGGACCGCTGCCGCGTATGACGACGACCAAGCGGCGATGTTCGCGCCGAGCGTCGTGGAGCCGGCGGTCGACCTCCTCGCATCCTTGGCCGGGGACGGACGGGCCCTTGGGTTTGCGATCGGCACCGGGCGACTCGGGATTCCGCTGACGAGGCGTGGCGTCGCCGTGGAGGGCATCGACCTGTCGCCAGCGATGACCGCTCGCCTGCGCGCGAAGGTGGGTGCGGAGGAACTGCCCGTCACCGTGGGAGACATGGCCACGACCGTCGTCCCGGGGGAGTTCAGCCTTGTCTTCCTCCCCTACAACAGCCTGTCGAACCTGCGCACGCAAGGGGAGCAGGTGGCGTGCTTCCGCAACGCTGCCCGTCACCTGGGCAGCGGAGGCCACTTCGTCATCGAACTGTTCGTCCCGCCGCTTCGGATGCTTGTCCCCGGCCAGGTCGCGGTGCCGTTCGATGTCAGCGAGCAGCACACCGGGTTCGACACGTTCGACGTGGTGACCCAGGCGTGCACGTCGCATCACTACACCAGGGTGGCTGACGGCAGCATTCGCTACGACGTAGGGCACTTCCGCTACGTCTGGCCGTCCGAGTGCGATCTCATGGCCGAACTCGCCGGCATGGAGTTCGCCGCCCGGTACGGCGATTGGGACAGGTCGCCGTTCACCGCCGAGAGCACGAAGCACGTCTCCGTGTGGCGAAAGGCCTGACCGCGAGCCGGCTCGCATCGCCAGCCCGGTCGACCCCGGGGGTCTAGGCCCCCAAACCCGCTCGAGAGTGGCCCGCACGATGGCCACGGCCAGCGAACTGGCGTGACATTGCATCCGTTACCCGTAGGGTCACAGACGCTTCGAGAACTCACCACGAGACGAGGGCCCCATGACGCAGAATCGGACTCCACGGCCCGGCAGATGGGCAGCGAGGTCGGTGGCCATCGCCCTGTCCGCGGGCTTGGCCGCCGGGCTCGGGCTCGGCGCGACGTCGGCGAGCGCCGCCCCCTACTGGGATGGCAGCGGAGGACCCGCCGCCTGGGATGGCAACGGCGCACCCTCCCTGCTGAAGACGGCGCCCACGGGTACG
>JBJTJS010000185.1:0-2416 GCA_046096085.1 bacterium | reverse complement strand
GTGCCGTTGTGGGCCGGACGAGGACGCTGGTGATCACGCCACTTTGGCTGTACGGGCTGTCCTTGCCGCCGATGGTCGCCATCTTGTAGAGCGGCAGCATCGCCTCGTTCGGCACGGTGGAGGCGACGCCCTCGGTGGCCGCGAGCTCGCGGATCGCTGAGCCCAGCGCGGTGTCGTCGAGGGGCACCGGCAGGGTGACCGCGACGAAGAACGGGCCGTTGACCCCGGGCCCGAATCCCTGGCTCATGAAGTCGTACCCCGTGCGCGCGGGGGTGCCGGGCGCGGCGCTGCCGTTGTCGGGGAACCCCGGGCGCACGGATGCCGCGGGCACGGCCAGCGCGACGATGAGGCCGAAGGCAAGGAGCGCGAAGAGCCACGGCGCCTTCTGCAGCAGGGCGCCGTAACGTGCCCACGCGCTCTCCTCGAAGGGCTTCGCCTTCGGGTGCCGCGCCCAGGGAAGGCGCAGGCCGAGCGTGTGCTTGCCCAGCAGGCTCACCAGGGCGGGAAGGAGGATGAGGGCGGCGAGCATGACGACGAGCACGGTGACGGCCGCGGCGATGGCGAGGCCGTAGAAGAAGGTCACGCCGAGCACGAAGAGCCCGAGCAGCGCGATGATCACGGTCGACCCCGCGAAGAGCACCGCGCGCCCCGCCGTGCGCGCGGCGATCGAGATGGCCTCCTTCGGCTCCTTGCCGGCGAGGAGATCCTGGCGGAACCGGCTGAGGATGAACAGCGAGTAGTCGATGCCGACGCCGAGGCCGATCATGGACGCGAGCTCCGGGGCGAACGAGGCGACGTCGAAGACCCGGGCGATCACGAGGATGAGCAGCTGGCCGACGATCAGCCCGACGACCGCGACGATGATCGGCATGCCCGCGGCGATGAGGCTGCCGAAGACGATGGCGAGGAACTCGACGGCGGCGAGGATGCCGTTGGCCTCGCTCGAACCGGGGCTGGAGTCGGCCGCGGTGAGGATCTGCCCGGTGGCACCGACTCGCAGGGTCGGCGTACTCGCTGCCTTGACCATGGCGACGAATTGGTCCGCCTGCTCGGGATTTGCCACGGCCGGTCCCGCGCCGGTGAACGTCACCGTCGCGTAGGCCACCTTGCCATCGGTGCTGATGGTCGACGTGGCCTCCTTCGCGGCCCTGTTGGCCGCGAGCAGCTGATCGAGCTGCTGCTCGACCGACGCCGGGGTCCCGTCGGGGTAGGTGACGTCGGTCGTGCCGTTGGCGAAGGCATCGTCGACCTGCTTTTGGAAGTCCTCCGGGGTTCCCGGCGGGAAGGGGACCTTGACCGCCTTCTTCTGAGGGCAGGACGGTCCGTACGTCGTGCCGTAGGGGGAGGTGATGCAGGTGACTCCGGAGACGGTCGCGAGCTTGGCGAGGAAGGCGTTCGCTTCGGACTTGACGGCGGCGTCGTTCACGCTCCCCGAGGCGGGCGACCACACTACGGTCGCGGTGTTGGCATTGGCCTCCTGCGGCGACACTTCCTCGAGCAGGCCCTGGGCGAGTGCCGACTGCGTGTTGGGCAGGGAGAAGGAGTCGTTGAACTGCCCCTGGGCGGCGAGGGCGAGAGCGCCCACTCCGAGGACGGCGAGCAGCCAGACCAGCAGGGTCACCAGGGGGCGGCGGATCGCCCATTGCGAGATGCTTCCCATGGCGCCCCTTCAGTAGCGTGCCAACCCCCGGCGTGTCCTCCGTCAACGAACATTCTGGCGGGTGGAGCGCGTCGGCGGACGGCAAAGCGGGAAGACGAGAGCGGGTGACCGGGATCGAACCGGCACCACCAGCTTGGAAGGCTGGGGCTCTACCATTGAGCTACACCCGCGAGCGTGCGGGATTCAGGGTACCCGCTTGCGCGGGCGGCTGCGACGAGCGCCCATGGCCCGCTCGTGCTGAGCGATCAACTGCTCGACCGACGTCGATTCGATCGCCGCTGCCACCACCGGGAGGGGCAGGTCGTCGATCCTGCGGAACCTCACGCAGCTCTTGCCGACGTCGTAGCGCTTGCCCGTGGCCCGGTAGGCCACCTCGAACTCCTCGCGGATCCGCTCGTCCGCGTAGATCGCATTGAGGTAGACGGACATGTACTGCTTCTGGTTGGCGAGCGCGGTGTGCACGAGCGGCTGGCCGTTGTACGTGTCGGCGAATGTCTCGAGCGGGACGACGTAGGCGATCATCCCCCAGGCCATGGTCTCCTCGAGTCCCTCGGGGAGGGCGCCCAGGATCATCCGGCGCACGGACGTCAGCGCCTGGCGTCGGTCCTCGGGGAGTTCGGCGAAGTACTCCTCGACGCTGGTGGCGTGGGACTGCATGCGCCCGAGGGTAGGGCACGGCCGTCGCCCTAGACGGAGGCCGCCCGCCAGATCGGGCATGCGGGGTGTGGCGCATCTTGGTAGCGCGCCTGCTATGGG
>JBJTJS010000184.1:0-4167 GCA_046096085.1 bacterium | reverse complement strand
ACTCCGCGCCCGTTCATGGACCTCGCGCAACGGGTGTTGCGTGCGGCAGGCCGCGAGCCGCAGCCGCTGGAGTCCATCCGCGAGGGCTCGCCTCCGCTGTTCGTTCCCCTGGATCAGCCCGCCGAGGTGGCGGCGATCGCGGAGAACCTCGCGGCCGATCCCGACATCGGCCGTGTCGCGGTCATCGCCCCCCGGGCGCTCGCTCCGGCGCTGCAGGCCCACCTCGAGAGTGCCCTTCCGCAGCATCTCGTGGGTAGCGGGGACCAGCGGCTGGACACCGTGGTCAGCGTGCTCACGGTGGCCCAGGCGAAGGGCCTGGAGTTCGACGCCGTCATCGTGACCGAGCCCGGGATGATCGAGGCCGAGTCGCCGCAGCCGGGGAGCGATCTCTACGTCGCGCTCACCCGGGCCACGCGTGACCTGGTCATAGCGTACTCGGGCGCGCTGCCGGCCGGGATGTCCACGGTAGCGACGTGACCGGCCGCACGGTCACCCCGGTCAGGACTCCAGCCGGTCGGTGCCCGGCGCTGTCTCGCGGCGCTGGCGCAGCAGCACCAGAGCGATGACGACACCGACGACCGAGGCGGCGATCGAGGGCCACATGGCCCGCCCCACCGCATGCTCGAAGACCTGGTCGACGAGGGCCTGAGCGTCCCCGGGCACGACCGTGGCGAGGTCGCTGACCGAGAGTCCCCCGGTCAGCGTGGAGATGACCTTGTCCATCGTGTCCGCCGCGGGGGACTGGAGCAGGGAACTGACCTGCGAGCGCGCGTCCGTCTGGAACACGGCGGTCGCCACCGCGACGCCGAGCGAACCGCCGATCATCGACGAGGCCTTGAAGATGCCGGACGCGACGCCTTCGCCGGCGTCACCGGGGTCCTCCACCGCCGTGACGGCGCAGGGGGTGATCTGCAGGCCGATGCCCGCGCCGACGAGGATGAACGGGATGATCGCCGAACTGTAGAGGCCGGTGAGATCGGTGAGAAGGAACGCCGCGATCGCGAGCAGGATCATCCCGCCGGCTGTCGGCCATCGCGCGCCGAGCCGCTGGCCGAGCCAGGTGCCCAGGGGATTGATGATGAGGATGGGAATGGTGGCCGGAAGCAGCAGCAGGCCGGCCTGCAGTGGTCCGTAGCCCTCCACGACCTGCAGGTAGAGCGCCATGAAGAAGATCACCGCGCCGAACACGAAGTTCGCGATGAGATTGGACAGGACAGCGCCGTCGAAGCGTGCCTTGCGGAAGATCGAGAGGACCACGATCGGCGTGGACACGCGCCGTTCGACGAGCACGAATACGACGAGGATGAGCACGGACAGTCCGAGCAGGCCCAGGAACGCCGGGGTCGACAGGGTGTCCGCCTGCACGAGGGCGTAGGACATCACGAAGATTCCGCCCACCAGCGTGAGGACGCCGAGGTAGTCGATGCGCCGATCCGCTCCCGCCTCGCGTGTCTCCGGAGTCGACCACCACGTGAGGGCGATCGCCGCCGCGGCGATCGGGATGTTGAGCCAGAAGAGCCACCGCCAGCCGAGGCCGTCGATGACGATGCCTCCGACGAGGGGCCCGAGTGCCTGGGCGCCCCAGCACACGGCGATCCAGGCGGCGATCGCGGTGTCGCGCTGCTTGCCGGTGAAGATCACCGCGATCGTCGACAGGGCAGTGGGCAGGATGAGCGCGGCGCCCAGCCCCTCGATGACCCTGCCGACGATGAGGATGACGGCCGTCGGTGCGACGCCGGCCACGACGGATCCGAGCATGACCAGGGCGGTCCCGATGACGAAGACGAGGCGACGGCCGTAGATGTCGCCGAGGCGCCCCCCGACGATGATGAACGCCCCGGCCAGGAAGTAGCCGTTGACCGCCCACTGGAGGGCGTCCATGCTGCCGCCGAGTTCCCGGCCGATCGTCGGCAGGGCGATGCTGATGTCGCTCGCGGTCACCCAGACCAGAGCGGTCACGAGGCAGAGGCCGACCAGGCTCCACCACCTGCGCGGGAACGCCTGTGTCTCCACCGTGGCCGCCGTCACGAGACAGGACCCTACGCGGAAGGGCCCGGATGCCCCGGGAGCCCGGCGCGAATGGACAGTCAGAGCGCTCGAGGGGACCATCGAGTCATGGAGAGGGCGGGGCGAGTCGTCGCGGCCGGCGTGGCCGTGGCCTGTCTCGCTGTCGCTGCCCTTCTGCTCGTCGGCGCCTGGCGGTCCTCCGATGATGCCGCCGTGGACGACCTGCCGTCGGTCGACGAGGTGGTCGCCGCGCAAGCCCACCGCCACGGGATCACCGTGCCCGAGCTCTCCGAGGACGAGATCGCGCGCCTCAGCGCCCCTCCGACGGCAGCCACGTCTGTGTCGGCCTACGATCAGGTCCTGCCGCAACTGCAGGCGGTGAAGGACGCGGAGGGTGTCGACGCCGCGATGCTCATCCTGGGCGACGCCGCGACCGTGAGCCCCGACGTCACCGTGGCGTGCGCCGACCTCTACTCTGCTCTCGCCGCGGGCTCGAACCCGGCCAGCACGGTCGAGCAGGTCTGTCCCGCGTCCTGACCCGCCGGGCGTGCTGAGAGGATGTGCGCGTGGCGGGCGTGATGAGGGTCGTGGTGATCGGGGCGGGCTTCGCCGGCCTCGAGGCCGCCAAGGCAGCCCGGCGGGTCAAGGGCCTCGAGGTAGTGCTCGTCGACCGGCATCCCTACCAGCTGTTCAGCCCCCTGCTGTACCAGGTGGCCACCGGCGGGCTGCCCGAGGACGACATCGCCTACCCGGTGCGCGCGGCCATCCCGGGCGTGACCTTCGTGCGCGGGGAGGTGGTGAGCGTCGACCCCCAGCGTCACCGGGTGCGCCTCAGCGACGGCCAGGACCTGGACTACGACCAGCTCATCATCGCCACGGGCAGCGTGGGGACGACGTTCGGCATTCCGGGAGTCGAGGAGCATGCGCTCCAGATGAAGTCCCTGAAGGACGCACGCACGATCAAGCAGCGCCTGTTCGGGACCTACGAGGACGTGCAGGAGGGCCGGCTTCCGCGTGAAGCCCTGCGCGTCGTGGTCGTCGGCGGCGGCCCGACCGGCGTCGAGGTCGCGGGATCGGTGGCCGAGCTCCAGCGCAGCATGGACCGGGAGTACCCCGAGATCGCCGACTACGCGAGCGTCACCCTCGTCGAGGCCGGACCCCGGCTTCTCCCGTCGTTCAGCGAGGAGTCCAGCGACCACGCTCGCGAGGAGCTCGAGGACCTCGGGGTGACCGTCAAGTTGGACTGCGCCGTCGACCGGATGTACGCACAGGACGTACACCTGAAGTCGGGGGAGATCCTGCCGGCGGGCACGGTGGTCTGGGCAGCGGGCGTCGCTGCTCCGGAGCAGTGGGGCGCACTCGCGCGCACCGGTGCGAGCCGGCGCGTCGTCGTCGACGAGTTCCTGCGAGTGCCGGGCGTGCCCGACGTGTGGGTTGTGGGCGACACGGCGGCCTTCTCCGAGGATGGCGCTCCCGCGCTGCCCATGGTCGCCCCGGTGGCGATGCAGCAGGGCCGTCACGTCGTCCGCAACATCGCTGCGCTCGTCTCGGGTCGTCTGCTGGAGCCGTTCAAGTACGTCGACAAGGGGCAGATGGCGACGATCGGGCGTCGGCGTGCCGTCGCCGAGACGCCGCAGGGCATCCGACTGCACGGGACACCCGCGTGGCTCGCCTGGCTGGCGCTCCACGTCGCCTATCTCGCCGGAGGCCGGAATCGCGTCAGCGTCATCGCCGACTGGGCCTGGAACTACCTGGCGTGGGGCATCGGTCCTCGCCGTGCCGTCATCGACTGAGCGCGCGATGTCGATAGGGGAGGCCTGGCGGCGCATCGTGCCCTCGCGCACGATCCCGCGCACGCGCTGGCGCAGCGAGGGCTCGCGGTGGCGCACGGGGCCCATGACCTTCATCGTCCTCGTGATCGGGCTGTGGCTCTTCGGGACGGGCGAGGCGATGCTCGTCGACGCGGCCCTCGGCAACGCCCCTTGGACCGTCTTCGCTCAGGGCATCTCGCTGCGCACCGGAATCTCCATCGGCCTGGCCACCTTCCTCACCAGCGTCGCCGTACTCCTGCTGTGGATATCGCTTCGGGAGAGGCCGGGGCTCGGGACGATCGCGAACGCCGTCGTCATCGCCACGGCGCTGCAGGTGATGATCATGGTC
>JBJTJS010000183.1:0-2152 GCA_046096085.1 bacterium | reverse complement strand
GTCACCACCGGGTTCGATGAGGGCAGCAACATGACGCCTGAGTACCGGTTCCCGGGTCAGACCTCCTACACGGCGGGCACTGACGTGACGACCAATGAGGATGACGAGTTCAACTGGTACCGCAAGACCGGCAAGAAGGTCTACGTGAGGTTCAAGAGCGGCGATGTCGTCGCGTCCCGCGTGATCATTCCGGCCAAGTGAGTGGCGACGAGGGATCTACTGAGTCGCATGGGAGGGCCCGGAGCACATGCTCCGGGCCTTCCTGCACTTTCCGGAGTCCTTGTGGCGATCGGCCCGCTGTGGGACGATTCGGACAGGACGGACATGGGCCGCATAGGAGGCGGGGGATGACCACCATCGACAACGACGCGCTGCTCACACCAGCAGAGGTCGCCGGGCTGTTTCGGGTGGACCCGAAGACGGTGAGCCGCTGGGCGAAGGCAGGCAAGCTCTCCAGCATCCGGACCCTGGGCGGCCACCGCCGCTACAAGGCGTCCGAGGTCTACGCGCTCCTGGAGCAGACGGGCGCATCGCCCAGCCGTTCCCTGACTCCCTGACCCCCTCCTGTGCCGTCCGCCGGGACCTCAGAAGGGGGGCGGGTCGATGTCCAGGTCGTCGGGCTCGGGAGGTATCGGCCCCGGGCTCATCGGCAGGATGGCGTCGGCGAGGACGCGGTAGGACTGCCCGAGGGGGCTCACCCAGGTCGGATCCGGCCCGCTGAACGGATCGGCCATGCCATCGGCATGCGTCGTCCACCCGGCCGCGGCTCTTCGCCGGTTGTGCTTGGGGCAGGTGACGGTGAGCGTCGATGCGGTCGTCGTACCGCCGAGGTGGTACTCGGGCACGTGATCGGCATCCAACCTGTTGCCCCGCACCCCGCAGACGGGGTGCGAGCACCGTGACTCACGCGAGCGGATGAAGCGCGCCAGCCGCGCGCCCGGGAAGCGCCGACGTCCTTCGTCGAGCAGGAAGCCACCCACGGGGTCGGTGACCCACCGGACCCACTCCGCGTCCTCGGCCAGGGCTCGTGCGAGCTCGGGATCGAGCGGGCCGTAGCCCTCGAGATGGGCGGGGTGATCGGCGAGACCCATGAGCGTCGCGAGGTCGACCACGACGCGCACTTCCACTCCCACCGGAGTGGACACCGGTGCCGGATCATCGGACAGGCCGTCGCCGGACGCGGATGCCGCGGCATCGTCAGCGCCGGGTTCGGATGAGGTATCGACGCTCGTGGGATCTCCCACGGGGACCAGTCCGAAGGCGTGCATGAGCGCGGCGATACGCCATTGGCCCGCCGTGCGCTCCACGTCGTCCCCAGCGCCTTGCTGCATGGCGCGGGCGCGGTCGCAGATGGCATTGCGCACCGCGATGGCGTCGGGTGCGCAGGCGCGGGCCCACACCGAGGCCATGCCGTCCTCCTCCGCGAAGAGGCGCACATCCGCGTCACGGCGGGCCGCCCGGCGGCGTCGTTCGGCGGAGTCGGGGTCGACGGCGATGACGGCGGCGCGGACTCGTTCGCGCAGGCGGGCGGGCGGGTAGCGGCCGGCGGAGTGGAGGACGCGGTCCAGGGCCCGATCGGAGGCGTCCCCTGTGGGTTGTCCGTCTTCCGGTGGATACGGGTCGGGGATGCCGTCGAGCACCGCGATGCCCTCCTGCAGCACCAGGCCCTGGGACCAGGTCAGCCGACCCTCGCGGATCGCCTCCGCGATGGCGGGCCAGCGGCGTACGAGGGCCCGTGAGTCGTGAACGCGATGCGAGGCGGTGGCGGGAGCGACGCGGAGGGCGGCGGCGATCTCCTCGGCCACCCAGGACTCCCGCCCGGTGTCACCGGGACGCACGAGGCCCGCGGTGGCGTGCTCGACAGCGTCTGCTACCACGACCGTGGCCTCGGCGGAGCGGACGGACACCCACCCCTGGAGTGCGGCACGAGCCTTGAGGAGGCTGACCCGTGCCTCACCAGGAAGGGCGTCGGCATCGACGGAGGCAACAGCGACGGCCAACCCGGCACCGGGAGCGAGGCCAACCCAGGGATGACCGCCCTCCGGCGTCTCGTCGGCCCAACCGTCTGCCATGCAAGGGACGCTACCCGGGGGGTCCGACAGTCCCGATCCTCCGCGATAGCGGTGCGGTGGTTGATCGGAAGGTGATCAAC
>JBJTJS010000182.1:0-9107 GCA_046096085.1 bacterium | reverse complement strand
GCAGGGTGGTCCTCGGCCCCCAGACGCCGGTCGCGGCGTTGTAGTCGCGGTAGTAGCGACCGGCGAACGCCACGCCCCTCCCGGAGTTGGACATCACGGCATCCCAGGGGGCGGCCGTGCCAACGTCGAGGTCCTGCCCGGTGGGGCTCCACAGGACCCCATCGAGCGGCGAGGCGGAGGACGGGGACGCGGGCAGCACGGCAAGGGTGGCTGCTCCCGCCAGGGCGAGGATGCGCAGGAACGTCGTCACAGAGGAAGTGTCGGGCCTCGACCGGCTCGACGTCCGGTGAACGGGGGAGTTGCCCGGGGGTTCCCAGCAACTTCCCAGGGTGCTCGCCGGCCTTAGACCCCGCGACGCTGGGCCTTGAGGCCGATGTCCATGCGCTCGCGGGCCTCGCGCACCTGCGCACGCTCGCTCACCTCGGGGACCCCGACCTGCCAGAAGGCCCCGCCCTCCGTCCAGTCCGACTCCCGCACCTTCATGACGATGACGTGCACGCCGGGCTGCTGGTCCGCCAGCGCCGCGCGCAACGCGTCGATGTCGCCCACGGTCGTGGAGCGAGCGCCCATGGCCGCGGCGTGCGCGCGGAAGTCCACGCGGGCCCCGGTGTGCCCGTGGGAGTCGCGCAGCATGTTGTTGTACGACGCCCCGCCCTGGCCCACCTGCAGGCGCTCGATGACGGCGAAGCCTTCGTTGTCGCACACGAGCACCGTCATGTCGGCGCCGGAGAGCGCCGCGGAGAAGATGTCGGAGTTCATCATCATGTAGGCGCCGTCCCCGACGAGCACGTAGGTGCGCCCGCGGCCGGTGTTCGCGATCGCCGCCCCCCAGCCGCCGGAGAGCTCGTAGCCCATCGTGGAGAAGCCGTACTCGCAGTCGAACGTCGCAATGCCGAGGGAATGCCAGTTGATGTTGAGCTCCCCGGGGAGACCACCCGACGCGGTGAGGACGTAGTCGTCCGGGCCTGCGGCGGCGTTGACGGCGCCGACGGCCTGCGCGTAGCTCATCGGGAGGTCGCCGTCCGGCGCGGTGCGGTCGGCGATGAACGCGTTGAGGTCGGCGCGGAGCACCTCGCCCTTCGCCGTCCACTCGCCGGGCGCGGCCCAGCCGTCGAGTCGCTCGGCGAGCTCGACCAGCCCCTCGCGGGCATCGCCCACGACGGGCATGCCGCGGTGCTTCGCCGCGTCGAAGCGGGCCGCGTTGAGCCCGATGAACTGCGCCTGCGGATGGAAGACGGTCCACGAGCCGGTGGTGAAGTCCTGCAGGCGCGTGCCGACCGCGAGGACGACGTCCGCGCCGGAGGCGAGCTCGTTGGCGGGCGCGGCACCCGTGACGCCGACCGGGCCGCCATAGCGGGGGTGGTCCCACAGCAGGCAGGACTTGCCGGCGACGGTCTCGACCACCGGGATGCCGTGGCGCATCGCGAAGTCCGCGAGCTCGCGCTCGGCGAGGGAGTAGTGCACTCCGCCGCCGGCGATGATGAGGGGGCGCTGCGCGGTGCTCAGCAGCGCGGCGGCGCGATCGAGCTGCCCGACGTCGGCGCGCGGGCGGATGATCTCGTGCACGTGACGCTCGAACAGCTCCTCGGGGAAGTCGTACGCCACGGCGGCGACGTCCTGCGGCAGGCCGAGGAAGGCCGGCCCGCTTTCCGCGGGATCGCGCATCATCGCGACGGCCTGCGGCAGCGAGGTGATCACCTGGGCCGGGTCGGTGATGCGGTCCCAGAAGCGCACGACCGGTCGGAAGGCGTCGTTGACGGTGGTGGCCGGGGCCCCGAAGTGCTCGACCTGCTGCAGCACCGGGTCAGGGAGTCGGGAGTGGAAGGTGTCGCCGGCGATGAAGAGCACGGGCAGGCGATTGGCCATCGCCATGCCGGCCGCGGTCACCATGTTCGTCGCGCCCGGGCCGACCGACGACGTCGCCACCATGATCTGCTGGCGCCGCTTGGCCTTGCTGAACGCCGCCGCCGCGAGGCCCATGCCCTGCTCGTTCTGGCCGCGCCACACGGGGATCTCGTCGCGGTGCATCTCCAGGGAGTGGCCGAGGCTGGTGACGTTGCCGTGCCCGAAGATCGCGAACACCCCGGGGAAGAGGGGGACGTCGCGGCCGTCGACGACGGTGCGCTGGGCGATGAGGTAGCGGACGATGGCCTCGGCGGTGGTGATCCTCATGCGGTGGCCCCCAGGTCGACGACGGGTTCCCAGGCTCGGGAGTCCCAGGAGTGGATGAGCGCCTGCTGCACGCTGACGACGTTCACGGCCTCGCGGAACCCGGGAGTGAACGCCGTGCCGGTGGCCAGCGCCTCGAGGAAGGCGAAGTCCTCGGTGGCGACGATGTCCTCGAAGCCGATCGCGTTGGCCTGCCCCGGGACGAATGCCCCGTGGTAGGGGAAGCGGTCGCCGCCGAAGATCGTCGTCCAGCCGGTCTCCTTGATGGACGGGTCGTGCCGGTAGTACTGCAGTTCGTTGAGGCGCTCGAAGTCCCACGCGAGCGCGCCCTGGGTGCCGTAGACCTCGAAGGCGTTGTGGCTCTCCGGGCCGATCGTCGTGCGCGACGTCTCGAAGGTGCCCGTGGCCCCGGACATGAAGCGGCACAGCATCGACGCGAAGTCCTCGTTCTCGACGGCTCCCTTGGGGTCCTCGGGACGACCGCGGCCGTAGTGGCTGGCCGCGCCCTGCGGGACCGGCCGCTCGGTGATGACGGTGTGCTTCATGCCGACGACCTCGACGATGTCGCCCACGAGGAACTGTGCCAGGGAGACCGAGTGGCTGAGGATGTCGGAGGAGACGCCGTAGCCGCCCTCGGCCAGCTTGAAGCGCCAGGTGAGCAGGCCCATCTCGTCTGAGCCGTACATCGACAGGAATCGCCCGCGATAGTGGGTGATCTCGCCCAGCGCGCCCGAGGCGATGAGATCGCGGGCGTGGATGACGAGCGGCGACCACAGGTAGTTGTAGCCGACGCCGGTGAGGACCCCGGCCGCCCGCGCCGCGGCGTACGCCTGGACGGTCTGCGTCGGGGTTCCCCCGATCGGCTTCTCGCTGAAGATCGCCTTCCCGGCGGCGGCTGCCGCCTCGATCATCGGGACGTGCAGCATGTTCGGCGCGGTGACCCACACCGCATCGACGTCGGGGTCGGCCACTGCCTCCGCCCAGTCCGATGTCGCGCGGGCGAAGCCGAAGTCGCGGACCGCGCGCTCGCGACGGTCGGCCTCGGTGTCGGCGCAGATCACCAGTCGCGGGTCGCAGGAGCGATCGGGGAAGAGCGACGGGATGCGCAGGACCGAGCGCGAGTGCGCCTGGCCCATCCAGCCGAGCCCGAGTACCGCGACTCCGATGCGCTTCACTGCACCCGTCCTTCCGCGGAGGTCATGGGCAGCCGGGGATCGATGTCGGTCCACGTGCCGCGGATCCAGTGGTGGTTCGGATCGTCGCAGAATCCCATGGTCCGCTCCTCCGCGGGCCCGGCCAGCACGTTGAGGAAGTACATCGGGTAGTCCGGGGCGGCGGCCGTGGGCCCGTGGTAGCCCTGGGGTACGAGGTAGGTGTCGCCATCGCGGATGACGACGGTCTCGTCCACGCTCTCGTCGACCGTGTAGACGTGGAAGAGGCCCTCGCCGCGCGGGTCGCCGTGGGGGGAGTCCTCTGTCCCGATCCGGAAGTAGTAGATCTCCTCGTTCGTGGTGGGGCAGTCCCCGATGCCATCGTGGCGGTGCGGGGGCCAGCTCGACCAGTTGCCGCCCGGGGTGATCACCTCGCACACGCTGATGCGATCCGCGCCCGCGAAGGAGTCCGGCGTGGCGATGTTGGTGACCTGTCGGCTGGCCCGGCCACCGCCGCGCAATTCCACCGCGACATCCTCGGCGGGGGTGTAGTGGACGGGGTGGTCTGCGCGCGCCCGGGCCGTGAGGACGGCGACCTCGCCATTGACGTCCGCGAGCGAGATGACCTTGCCGCGGGGGACGTAGAGCCAGTCGCTCACCGCCGCGAAGACTCCCTCGCGCCCGCGCAGCGGGTAGGGCTGGCCGTCGACAAGCACGACGATGTCGCGCGCCGAGAGGGGAAGCACGACCGCCTCCGACGACCCGAGGTCGAGCGTGCAGTCGCGGTCGATGACGTGCAGGCCGCTGTACGCCCAGCCGGCGTCCTCGGGCGTGATGGACATCGGGCCGTGCTCGTGGGCAAGGCTGCCGTGGGGCTTGTACCAACTCATGCGTCACCTCCGTGGACGATTCGCGCCGCCTTGGCCACGATGCCCTCGACATCGCCGTCGTGCGGGTAGAGCAGGGCGCGGCCGGGGATGAGTCCGCGCACGTTGGGCTCGCGCAGGGCGCTCTCCCACCCGTCGACCACCTCGCGCCAGCGCTCGCCGGGATCGCCGCCGAGCAGCAGGATCGGCATCGTCGTCGCGGCGGCGACCTCGGCGATGCGCGGGGTGGCCGGGATCTTCAGCCACGTGTAGGCACTGCTCGAGCCGAGGCCGGAGGCGATGGCGACCGCGCGGATGAGCTCCTCGTCCCGGGTGTCGAGGTAGGCGTTGCCGCGGTCGTCCTTGAGGTAGGGGAGCGGCTCGATCATGCAGGCGATGCCCTGGTCGGCCAGGCGCGTGGTGACCGCCGCGCACATCTCCAGCGTGCGTGCGACCCCGGGATCGGTGAACTCGATGCGCAGCAGGAGCTTGCCCGCGTCGAGGCCGGCCGAGGCGATGTGGTCCGCGTCGTACGCCGTGATGCGGTCGTCGAGCTCCCAGAGGGCACCCTTGAGTCCGCCGCGGTTGATGGTGCCGATCGCGAGGCGCCCGTCGAGGGCACCGAGCCAGGCGAGCTCCTCGAGGATGTCGGCGCTCGCCATCACGCCGTCGACCCCGGCCACGGACAGCCCGCGCAGCAGCCGGTCGAGCAGCGTGCGGCGGTCGGCGACCGCGAGGGGGTCACCGCCGACCGCGAGCATCCCGCGCGCGGTGTGATCGGCAGCCAGGATCATGAGGTTGCCGTCCCTGCCCGCGATGTCGCGGCGCGCGCGATCGCGCAGGGCCCGCTGCAGCGAGGCGGGGTCGAAGACGCGGGCCTCGCAGAGGGCGGCGTACCGCTCGGGCTCGAGCATCAGTCGCTCCCGTCCATGAGTCGCTCCACCTGCTCCAGGGTGGGCATCGCGTCGCCGCAGGTGAGCTGCGTGGCGACGTACGCGCCCGCGGCGTTGGCGAACATGCCGATCTCCGGCTCGGTCCATCCCGACAGCAGGCCGTGGATGAGCGCTCCCCCGAAGGCGTCGCCGGCACCGAGGCCGCACACGACCTCGATGGGTACCGGCGGCACGGTCCACCGGTCGTCGGCGGTGGCGAGCAGGACGCCGTCGCCCCCGCGCTTCACGATGGCCAGGCGCACGCCCTCGGCGAGCAGTGCGTCGGCGGCGCGGTCCGGGTCGGTCTCCCCGACCGCCACCTCGCACTCCGCGCGGTTGCCGACGACGACGGTGGACCGGCGTACGGCCGCCAGCGCTACGTCGTGGGCGTGGGCGCGATCGGGCCACATGCTGGAGCGGTAGTCCAGGTCGAGGACGACATGCTCGCGGCGGGCGCGCAGGTCCAGCCACGACTCGCACGTGGTCGCGGTGGCGCCCTGGGCGAGCGCGCCGAAGCTGATCCACAGCACGGGGGTCGTGCGGATCACCTCGGCGGGGACGTCGTCAGGCGTGATCTGCGTGTCCGGCGCGGCCTGGCCGCGGTAGAAGATGATGTGCGGGTCCTCGGGCGGGTCGAGGGCGGCGAGGACGACGGGGGTGAGCCCCTCGCCGGTACCGACGTAGGACGTGTCCACGCCCCAGTCGCGCAACTGCCGGCGGACGTAGTCGCCGAGCTGCTCGGCTCCGACCTTCGTCGCGACCGCGGCATGGCGGCCGAGGCGGGCGGCCGCGATGGCGACGTTGGTCGGCGATCCGCCCACGGACTTCTCGAAGGTCTGGGGATCGAGGAAACTCGCGTCGATCTCCCGCGCGTAGAGGTCCACGCTGATGCGGCCCACCGTGAGCACGTCGGGGACGTCGTTCATGTGGGGCGACCTAGCCGGCCACGCGCGGTGCGACGACATCGCGCAGGTAGTCCATCGACGTGACGACCTGCTCGATCGGGCCCTCGCCTTCCGCGGGCAGGCCGTCGGTGAGCGCGGTGTCCTGCTCGATGACGTACCAGCCGCGGTATCCCCGGGACTCCAGCGCCTCGACCACCCCGGCGATGTCGACATCGCCCTGGCCCAGCGGGGTGAACAGGCCCTCCTGCGTCGCGGCCATGAGCGTCTTCTCGCGGGCGAGGACCGGTGGCACGAGCGCGAGGTTGACGTCCTTGAGGTGCACGTGCCCGACGCGGTCGAAGGCCTCGCGGGCGAACTCGACGGGATCCTGGCCGCCGATCGCCATGTGCCCGGTGTCCAGGCAGAAGCTCACGTCGCAGCCGCTGTAGACCATGTCGATGTCGGCCTTGGTCTCCACGACCGTCTGCACATGGGAGTGCAGGACCTGGTTGAGGCCGTACTCCGCGCAGACCTCGTCGATGACGCCGAACATCTCCATGAGGTGACGGCGTTCGTCGGCATCGAGGGGCTGGGGGATGGACCAGTCGGGGTCGTAGACGATCGCGGAGATGAACTCGGTGGCGCCGGCGCGCTGGAAGAGGTCCGCGACGCGGCGTGCCTCGGCGATCGTGCGCTCGCGGAAGGCCGGGTCGTGCAGGACGACGGGTGTGAATCCGCCGA
Organism: bacterium; assembly: GCA_046096085.1. Lineage (GTDB taxonomy): Bacteria > Actinomycetota > Actinomycetes > S36-B12 > S36-B12 > Mxb001. The sequence goes on along the minus strand of JBJTJS010000182.1, from coordinate 2,364 downwards.
TGAGCGTCATGTCGTAGTCCGCGAGCGTCGCGCGGACGTCCTCGGGCGCGGTGGGCAGGAAGCCCGGTGCGCCGAGCTCGGTCGCGGGCAGCCCCAGGCCGGACATCTCGGCGAGAACCCGGGGCGTGGGCAGCATCGCGCCCCAGCCGGGGACCTCGCAGATGCCCCAGGAGATGGGGGCGGAGGCGACGCGGTCGAGGAAGGTGCTCATCGGGCTCCCGGGGTCGAAAGGTGCCGGTCGGGGCGCCGACACGGGGTGCTGGAACGGCGTGCTGGAACGGCCTGTTGGAACGTTCCAACGCATCGTGGCACACTCGCTCCCGAGGGGCAAGCGAAGGGAGTCGGCGTATGCGCATCGTCGTGGTGGGGGCTGGGCGCATGGGCGTCATCCGGGCCGAGGACCTCGCGGCCGACGGGCGCGTCGACGACATCGTCGTCACCAACCGCGATCCGCGCCGAGCCGCGGAGCTTGCTGCCCGCGTCGGCGGCACGACGGCTCCCTGGGGGGAATGGCCCGAGGCCGATGCGTACGCCGTGACGACGACGACCGACACCCACGCCGACCTCATCGGCCAACTTGTCCCGTTCGGGAGGCCGCTGCTGGTCGAGAAGCCGCTTGCGATGACGCTCGCGGAGACCGATGCGCTGATCGCCATGTCCGATGACGTCACCGTGCAGATCGGGTTCCAGCGCCGCTTCGACGTCGGCATCCGGGCCATCAAGGAGGCCATCGACTCCGGTCGGCTCGGCGTCCTCTACACGATGACGATGGTGGCGCACGACATGACGCCGGGGAGCCCGGAGTACATCGCGGGCAGCGGCGGGACGTTCCGCGACATGCTCGTGCATGACCTCGACCTGGCCCGATGGCTCGGCGACTCCGATATCGAGACCGTCTACGCGACCGGCACAGTCCGCGATCACCCCGACTACGCCGCCGCGGGCGATCACGACGTCGTCGCGGTGCACCTGACCCTGGCCAGCGGGGTCCCGGTGATCATCAGCGGCACCCGCCACGACCCGGTGGGCCACGACATCCGCATGGAGGCCTTCGGCTCGAAGGACTCGATCGCGGCCGGGCTCAATCGTCGTACGCCGATCCGGCTCGCCGACGGCGATCTCGACGTCAATGCGGACCCCTACGTCGGCTTCATGGACCGCTTCCGGGCCGCCTTCGCCGCGGAGACGTCGGCGTTCGTCGATGTCGTGCGCGGAGAGCGCGCGAACCCCTGCCCGCCCGAGGCCTCGCGCGCTGCCCTCGCTGCCGCGATCGCCTGCGAGGTGTCGGCGCGCGAGAGCCGCGTGGTCGCGATGTCGGAGATCGGGTGAGCCGCCGGCCCACGCTGTACGACGTCGCCGAGCGGGCGGGGGTGTCCAAGTCGCTGGCGTCGCTCGCGCTGCAGGGCTCGACCCGGGTGGCGCCCGCGAGTCGGGACGCGATCCTGGCCGCGGCCGACGAGCTCGGCTACCGCCCGAACCGCACGGCGAGCAGCCTGGTGCGCCAGCGCACCGGCACGATCGGCGTACACATCCTCGACCTGCACAATCCGGTGTTCGCCGAGATCCTCGACGGCGTCCAGGAGGGCGTGCGGCGACACGGCTACTCCACGCTCCTCGTCACGGGCAACGCCGACCCGGTGGCCGAGCGCACCGAGATCACCCGGCTGCTGGAGTCCCGCGTCGAAGGACTGGTCCTCATCGCGCACCGCCTGCCCGACGAGTCCGTTGCCGAGATCGCGGGCGAGGTGCCGACCGTGGTGGTCACCTGGCGCACCGAGGGGATCCCCGGCCTGGACTCGGTGAGCGGCGACGACGAAGCGGGGGCGGCGCTGGCGGTCGGTCACCTCGCCGGCCTCGGTCACACCCGGATCGCGCACGTTTCCGGTGGCGATGCGCGCATTGCGCGCGCGCGTCGTGCCGGGTACGAGAGCGCCATGGCCGAGCGCGGGCTCGAACCCCTCGTGACGCCCGGGGCATTCTCCGAGTCCGGCGGCTACGCCGGTGCCGTCACCGCGCTCGAGGCGGGGGCGACGGCGCTGTTCGTAGCCAATGACCTCGCGGCGATCGGCGCGCTGGCCGCGCTGCGCGACCGCGGTCTGAGCGTCCCCGGTGACGTGTCGGTCGTGGGGTACGACGGCATGCGGCTGCTGGAGTCCCTCGGCGTGACGACCGTGGCCCAGCCGCTGGCGGACATGGGGCGCATCGCCGCCGACCTCCTCGTCGGCCGCATTGCGGTGCCGGGGCGCCCGTCGACGCACCGCCGCGTCGAGACCCGGGTCGTCCCCCGCGATTCGTCAGGCCCCCCAAGGCGTTTTTTGGGGGGGGGGGGGGGGGGGGGGTCGCGGGGGGGGGGGCGGCCCACGC
>JBJTJS010000181.1:0-7692 GCA_046096085.1 bacterium | reverse complement strand
CCGGCTGCTCGCAGACCCGCCGCCGCCGTCATTCAGCGCTCCCCCGCCCTGCGCCTCGACACGCCGATGCTCCCCGGTGAGAGCGACCCGGTCCCCGTCGCTGACGGCGCGGACGCCTTTGCCGGATGCTTCGTGGTGGATGGCGGTGGAGCGGCACGCGTGACGCGCATCGCCGGTTCCACCCGCCTCGGCGAGATCACCCGGCTCACCGGAGCCTCCACCAGGCCGCCCACGCCGCTGACCCGCCAGCTCCAGCGCGTCGTGCGCATCATCGCCGCGATCTCGCTCGGGGTCGGCGCGGTCTTCTTCGTGATCACGCTACTGGTGGGCAATCCGGTCTCGGATGCGCTCGTCTTCGCCGTCGGCGTGAGCGTGGCCCTCGTCCCCGAGGCCCTGCTCCCCACCGTGACGCTGACCCTGGCGTGGGGCGCCGAGCAGATGGCCAGGCGACAGGTCCTCGTCCGGCACCTCGAGGCGGTGGAGACCCTCGGCTCCACGACGTTCATCTGCACCGACAAGACGGGCACCCTCACCATGAACCGCATGACCGTGGTGGAGGCATGGACACCCGACGCGGTCGCGCAATGCTCCGAGCCCGGCTACCGCCCCGATGCCCCGCTCGGCATCACCGGAGATCGTTCCGCGCTCCTCGTGCTCGCGGCTGCCGCGGTGGAGTGCTCCGACGGGCGCATCGAACAGCATGGTGGCGAGTGGGTGGCGCACGGGGATCCGATGGAGGCAGCCCTCGATGCCTTCGCCCGTCGGCTGGGCGTCGACGTCGATGCACTGCGGGTCGACGCGGTCGTCACGCACCGGTTCCCCTTCACCGCGGAGCGTCGACGCATGTCCGTGATCGTGGAGGGCCGGGTCGTCGTCAAGGGCGCCCCGGACAGCCTGCTCCCCCTGTGCTTGGACGATCGCCATCGCGAGCTGGCGAGGTCGGCGCTGGAGGCGCTTGCCTCGCGTGGCCTGCGGGTCCTCGCGGTCGCTTGCCGCCCTTCCCCAGAGGATCCGGCCCTGCCGGAGGCCGAGGAGTCGCTCACCCTCCTGGGGCTCCTCGCCCTGGAGAACCCCCCGCGCCCCGACGTGCGCGACGCCGTGCTCGCCTGCGGCACGGCGGGACTCCGCGTGGCGATGGTGACCGGCGACCATCCGGTGACCGCGACGACGATCGCCGACGAGGTCGGCCTGCGACGGCCCGGTGACCCGGTCATCGACGGGACCGCCCTGCCCGAAGACGACCAGCAGCTCGGAGCGCTCATCGATCGCGACGGCGTCGTGATCGCACGAGTGACGCCGGAGGACAAACTCCGGATCGCACGGGCCCTGCGAGAGCGCGGGCATGTCGTGGCCATGACCGGCGACGGGGTGAACGACGCACCCGCCCTGCGCGAGGCCGACATCGGCATCGCGATGGGGCAGTCCGGCACCGACGTTGCGCGCGATGCCGCCGACCTGGTCCTCCTCGACGACCACTTCGGGTCCATCGTGGCCGGGGTCGAGCAGGGCCGGTCGACGTACGTGAACATCCGTCGATTCCTCACCTACCATCTCACCGACAACGTCGCGGAACTCGCGCCGTTCGTGCTATAGGCGCTGTCCGGCGGGCGCTTCCCGCTCGCACTGGGGGTCCTGCAGGTGCTCGCCATCGCCATCGGAACCGACACGCTGGCGGCCACCGCCCTGGGCGCCGAGCCCCCGGCCCGCAGGGTGCTCGAACGCCCCCCGCCCGCCGGTCTGCTGCTCAACCGCACCGTGCTGCTCCGCGCGTTCGGGATCCTCGGTCCCACGGTCGCCGTGCTCAGCCTGGCCGCGTTCGTCATGACGTTCCTCGCGTGGGGCTGGCGGCCGGGGAATGCCTTCCCGGGAGGGGAGATCGCCCTGGCCGCGTCGGGGGCGACGTTCACCGCGATCGTGCTCGCGCAGACGGCGAACGCCTTCGCCTGCCGCAGCGCCACGCGCTGGCCCGGCTCGCTGGGATGGACGACGAACCGGCTCCTCCTGCCCGCCGTGGCCATCGACCTCGCGATCGCGGGGGCATTCGTCTTCGTCCCATTCCTCGCCGGTGCGCTCGGGCAGGCTCCGCCCACGTGGGCCGGCTGGGCTGTCGCGATCACGAGCGGCATCGCGCTCCTCGCCGTCGACGCCGCCTACAAGGCCGTACGCCGCCGCCGCGAAGGTGAGAGGATCCGCCCATGACGCATGACCCGCTCACCCAGTGGACCAAGGCCGCGACCGACGCGCTGTCGCAGGACCTCGGCGTGACGCTCCCCGAGGTGGACCAGCAGATGCTGCTGGACATCGCACGGGACGCGGCTCACGCCGTGGACCGCCCGGCCGCACCGATCACGACGTACCTGCTCGGGTATGCCGCCGCCCTCGCCGGGGGCGGCGACGCCGTGGAGACGGCGGCCGGCACGCTGCGCCGGCTGTCCGGGGAGTGGGACCTCGGCCTGCACCGCGGCTAGTCATCACGCACCATCCGGGCGAGCTCCGCTCACTGCCCGGGATGGGCAGTTCTCGGCCCACTCGAGGACTACGCCGGCTCGACGCCGTAGCGGTAGCGCATGACGGCCGTGATCGCCGCCTCGAGCGTCTCGCCCTTGAGGGACGGATGCGCCCCCAGGGCCATGCCCATCGGCAGCAGCGCGACCTGCTCGCCCGAACTGCCGTGATCCGGCGGTGCGTAGTCCGCGACCGGCAGTAGTGCGAGCCCCTGGCGCTGGTAGAACGCGATGCGCCGCCGACCCTCCTCCTCATGCACCGGGTCGGCGTCGGGGTCTTCGACATCGAGGAGCACCGCGTGACAGCCGCGCTGCTCCAGGACCGCGACCAGCCCCCGCATGAGTCGAGCGCCCCGGCCTCGTCCGCGCAGGGACTCGTCGACGGCGAAGTAGCGGACGAAGGCGTAGCCGGTGGCCCCGAGGTAGCGCATCAGCGCGAAGCCCACCGCGTCCCCGTCGACGAGGACGAGGAGCTCCTCGTCACCGCGAGGGTCGCCGATCTCGGCCCAGTCCGATCTCAGTGACTCCGGGAAAGACGCCTCGTAGATGCTGCGCACCGCCGCCTCGTGCGAGCCCGCGTCGTAGGCCACCACGGCAGCCGCCGACATGTCCGCCCACTCCTCACGCTCGGCATCCCAGGCGAGGCCCGGCACCACCTGCTGCTTCGCCACGCGTTCGGACGGCGTTCGCGGCAGGTCCTGGCGCACCTCCCAGTACCGGGGCACCTTGAAGGCCGCGATGCGGGCCGCGCAGTGGTCACGCAGGTCGGGGGCCGCTGCGCTCGCGTCCCTGGCGTCGGAGAGGACGACGTACGCCTTGACCTCCTCCCCGCGGACCTCGTCGGGGACGCCGACAACGGCGGCGAGCCGGACCGCGGGATGGGCGAGCAGCGCGTCCTCGACCTCGCGCGCGGCGACGTTCTCCCCCGATCTGCGCACCACGTCCTTCAGCCTCCCGACGAGCCAGACGTAGCCCCGCTCGTCCCCGCGCGCGAGGTCCCCGGTGTGCAGCCATCCCCCGCGGAACGCCGCAGCCGTGGCCTCGGGTTCGTCGTCGTAGCCCGACATCATCCCCGGACCACGCAGCGTGAGCTCCCCCACCGTCCCCGGGGGGAGGGGGCTGCCGTCAGGGGCGACGATGCGCACGTCGCGGCCGGGCTTGGCGCGACCGATGGTGCCCGTGCCGACGCACGCGTCGTGGTCCTCGTCGGTCACGTGGATGTCCCCTCCCGTCTCCGTCATCCCGAAGACCTCGAACCACGGCGCACCCCACCGTTCCTCGAGCTCCGCGTGACGGCCCGGCGGTATCGCCGAGCACTGGATGACGCGCACCGCGTGGTCCCGGTCTTCCGATCCGGGAGGCGTCGTGAGCATGAGGACCGGCATGGACGCGACGCAATAGAAGTACGTCGCTCGGTGCTCGCGCAGTCGCTCCCAGACGGTGGCAGGGTGGAATCCGTCGAGGAACACGACGGTCGCCCCGCTCACGAGTCCGGCCACGAGATTCCACTGGGGGTCCATGTAGGACATGGGCTGAGCGGTGAGCATGACGTCGTCGTCGCGGAGGCGGGGAAAGCCGGTGACGAGGCTCCGCGCCAGATACAGCCAGTACCGGTGCGACAGAAGGCACCCCTTCGGGTGGCCCGTCGTGCCCGAGGTGAACTGCACATTGACGATCCCGTCTGGGTCGTAGACCTCAGGGAGGGGCGAGTCGTCATCCTCACCCACGGCGGCCACATCCGCCTCGAACGTCTCGGGATCGAGGACGGGAATGGCGACGGGAGCGATGCGCTCGACGAGTCCCGGCGACGCGACGAGGGCGACACTGCGCGACTTCGACAGTATCCACGAAGCGTCGTCGTGACGTGCCTTCACGCTGACCGGGACCATGGTGGCGCCGAGCCTGGCAAGCGCGAGCCAGGCGAGTGCGAACTCGGGGCGGTTGTGCAGCATGACGCCGACTCGATCCCCGGGCCGTATGCCGCTCCGACGCAGGGACCGCGCCACGCGGTCGACCCCCGCCGCGATCTCCCCGAAGGTGAGCGTGGCCGAGCACTTCGGCTCGGGTCCATCACGCAGGTCGAAGACCCAGCCGACGCGATCGGGCCACTCCTCCGCCGCACGACGCACCGCGTCGGGAAGGGTCCGCAGTCCGTCGAGCCCGGTCACCCCCGATCAGCCGCCCTGGAAGCGCTCGGCAGCGGCAGTGCTCTCGCCGGAGTCGAGGGTGGTCAGCGCTGCCTCGACCTCGGCGTCAAGGGCGGCGTCCAGACTCGACTGCGCCCCGTCGTCTAGGAGGAGCTTGGCGAGGCGCAGCGCCTCGGGCGGCTTGGCCGCGAGCTGCTCGGCGACCTCCAGCGCGGCATGATCATGCGCACCCGGGGGCACGACACGGGTGACGAGGCCGATCTGCAGAGCGCGAGCGGCGTCGCACCGCCCACCGAGGAGGACCAGTTCCTTGGCCCGCCCGAGGCCGACGAGCCGCGGCAGCAGCGCGGAGGCGCCGTTGGTGCCGCTGAGCCCCACCTCGACCTCGGGGAAGCCGAAGACCGCATCCTCGCCTGCCACCACGAGGTCACAGCCCAGCGCGAACTCCGCACCGGCTCCCAGCGCGTAGCCCTGCACCGCCGCGATGACCGGGCCGGGGAACGCGCGGGTGCGACGCGTGACGTCCTGGAGCCGCTGAAGCCGCGCCCGTGCCTCATCGCGGCTCTCCTCGAGCACCGGCTGCCTGAGGTCCCATCCCGCACAGAACGACCTCCCGTTGCCGGCGAGGACGAGGACCCGCGCTCCCTGCCCGTCCGCTTCGTCGAAGGAGTCGAGGAGGTCGTCGATCAACTCGGGAGTGACGGCATTGAGCCGCTCGGGGCGGTTGAGCCGGATGATTCCGACTGCCGCGCTGTGACGGATGTAGTCGACCAGCACTCGGCGAGGCTACCGATGCGCCGCGGGCCAGGAGGTGGTGACGCGCAATCCGCCCGCAATCGACGCTTCGGCAACCGCATCCCCGCCGGCCGCCTGAGCCGACTCCCGGACCAGGGCGAGGCCGAGACCGCTCCCCCCGGGTTCGGCTCCCTGCCCGCGGGCGAACCGCTCGAAGATCCGGTCGCTCTCCTCAGGCGACACTCCCGGACCGTCGTCGGCGACCGACAGGTCGATGACGTCACCGCGTCGGACTACGTCGACGCTGATGCTCGACCGCGCGTATGCGGAGGCGTTCCCCACGAGTTCGTCGACGACCCGGTCGATCACCCCGGGCGCGGCGAGCGCCCACAGCGGGCCCGCGCCGAAGGCGACCTGGAGATCCACCCCGCGCGCCTCCACCGCGGGCCTCAGGGCCTCGGTGCGGTCCCGCACGACGGCGGCGACGTCGATGCGCATGGCCGCCTGCCCCGTGTCGGACCGCGCCAGGGCGAGGATCTGCTCGATGCGCCGACTGAGGCGGTCCACCTCCCGGATCGCCGACGCGGACTCCACGCGAACGGCGTCCTGCTCGGAGATGTCCTCGATGGCCTCGAGTCGCAATCGGACCCCGGTGAGCGGCGTGCGCAGATGATGCGAGGCGTCCGCCGCCACGCGCTCCTGTCGACGCAGGATCGCCGACAGCCGCTGAGCCGTTCGGTTGAGTGCGCGCGCCACCGACCGGACTTCGCGGGGTCCGCGGTCCTCCTCGGCCCGCAGCTCGAGATCGTCGGAGAGTCCGTCGGCCACCTCGGCCACGCTGCGCAGGGGCGCCGCGATGGAGTACGCCACCACCCAGGCGATGAGTGCCGCAGCGATGATGACGGCGAGGACGAACAGCCCCAGGGTGAGGCGAGTGCGCCACACGAGGTCGTTGACGGCCGACTCGGGGAGGGAGAGCCGGACGGCAGCGACCACCGCCTGGTCCTGCACGATCGGGGCGGCGACGTACCGCAGGTCGACCCCGAGGGTGCTGGAGTACCGCACGTCGGAGGAGAGGGTCCCGCCCAGCGCAGCGGAGATCTCGGGCCGATCGAAGGAGCGATCCAGTGCCGTCTGGTCGGAGTCCGCCACGAGCACGCCCTGCTCGTCGACGACGACGACCCGGCTGCCGGTGCGCTGCGATACGGCGAGCGCGGTGGACGGCCAGGCCGACCCCGGCTGGGACCCCATGACCGAAGCCGTGGTGAGGGTGTCGACCTCGAGCTGGGAGACGAACGCAGCCCTCTGGTCGCTGTCGACGATGAGCGCGATGGGAACGGCCAGCGCGAGGGCCACCGCGGCGACGAGCAGCGTCATCGCGATGACGAGGCGCCGGGTCACGTCCCTCCGGCGGCCGTGGAGTCGTCGAGGAGTCGGTAGCCCACGCCGCGCACCGTCTCGATAAGGGCCGGGTCAGGGAGCTTGCGACGCAACGACGAGACATGGACGTCGAGCGTCTTGCCCGAGCCGTGCCACACCGGGTCCCAGACGCGCGAGAGCAGCTCTTGCCGTGGCACGACACGTCCGGGCTCCTCCGCGAGGACGGCCATGAGGTCGAATTCCTTCGCCGTGAGATCGAGCGACGATCCGTCGACAGTGACGGCGCGACGGGCCCGGTCCACCTGGACCCGCTCCGTCTGCAGGGGCTGCTCGACCCGGCGCCGGCGGCTCACGGCGCGAATGCGGGCGCTCAGCTCGCGTACCGAGAAGGGCTTCACGACGTAGTCGTCGGCACCGAATTCCAGGCCGATCACCCGGTCCACCTCGTCGCCGCGCGCGGTGACGATGAGAATGGGAACCTCGCTCACCTGGCGTACCTCGCGGAGCACGTCCATCCCGTCCATGTCGGGGAGTCCGAGGTCGAGGAGGACCGCGTCGCACTCGCGGGCGAGGGCCACCGCCTGCGTGCCGGTGATCGCGTGGTCCACGTCGAATCCATTCCGGCGGAGACCCTCGAGGAGGGGTTCGGCAACGCCGGCATCGTCCTCGACGACCAGGACCTTCACAGTGCACTCCGTAGACCGAGCCGCGCCCGCGACTCCGGTGATCCATGGTGCCAGCGCGCCCTCTCGCCCGCTCACCACGGGCTCCGGCACGCGCATTCCTTACCCGGGCCTAACCTCGCTCTGTCCTGGGGCCGCGGGTCCGCGCCTACCCTGGGAGCGTGAACGGACGCGTGATCGCCGCCCTTAGCGTCGCCTCGGTGGCGCTCGTGGCGGCCGGGGCCACGGCCGTGGGAGCGGTGC
>JBJTJS010000180.1:0-5558 GCA_046096085.1 bacterium | reverse complement strand
TGCGGCCGCGGCCGCCCGCCCCTACACCCGCGGCGGGACCAGCCCGAGCGCGGTCGTCCCCCCGTTGCCGGCGGCCGTGCCTCCGTGCCCCGCGGGCCGTTCCTGCACCGCGCTCAAGGGCGGTGCAGGAACTGCCCGCGGGGAACGGATGCACGGCCGCCTTCAACGCGTTGACGACCGCGCTCGGGCTGGTCACGCCGAGGGAGTAGAGCAGGGCGGCAGCGGCAGCAACGTGCGGTGTGGCCATCGACGTGCCGTCGTAGTTCACGTATCCGGAGCCGGCGGGGATCGTCACCCCCTGGTTCATCGTGGAGAGGATGCCGACCCCGGGCGCGGCCAGGGTGACCCGACCGGCCCTCGTCCCGTAGTTGGAGAAGCCGGCGAGGTCGCCGGAGCGGTTGGTTGCGGCGACGTTGACCACGCGCTGGCAGTTGCCGGGCCAGAAGCCACCCGCCGGGCTCGACTCGTTGCCGGCGGCGACGACCACGGTCGTCCCGCGTGCTCGCGCTTCGTCGAAGATCGCCTGGCTCACCGACGCGTCGCACTCGCCCTCGCCGCCGAGCGACATGTTGAGGACCTCCGCGGGAGTCGGATTGGCACCGGGGTTCTGGCCGGGGAAGGGGTCGAACCACTCGGCGAGGCTGCCCCCGGAGCCCCAGATCACGGCGGCCAGGGTGTCCGAACTCAATCCACCGCAGGCGCCGAGGGCGCGCAGGTGCTGGACCTTCACCGCCGGGGCAAGACCGGTGATGCCGATGCCGTTGTCCTGGACCGCGTTGATGGTGCCGTGGACGTGCGTGCCGTGCCAGGAGGAATCAGTGCCTTCCGCCGGGCACCAGTCGCCCTCGTCAGCGGGATCGGAGTCCCACTCGTTGCCGTCACGCGCGGTCGGCACGTCGGAGATGAAGTCGAAGCCCGGGACCGTGGTGCCCGCCAGGTCGGGGTGGTTGGTCGACCCGGTGTCGATGACGCCCACGACGACGCTGGGCGAGCCCTTGGTCTCGCCCCAGATGAGCGGCCCGCGCACGCTGAAGTCGTCCGTGCCGCCGCCGTCCCACATGTCCCACTGCTCGTCGAAGCGCGGGTCGTTGGGGAAGTCCGGAGCGGCGGCCGGGTCCGCAGCGGGGAAGACGATGCGGTCCGGCTCGACACCCAGGACGTCGGGCCGGGCCGCCATGGCCGCCTGGAGGGGCGCGGCCTCCTCCCGAGTCAGGGGCTCGGCGAAGGTGAGGACGCTGATGTCCGACGTGAGCCGGGCGGTCTCCGCCACGTCCGCCCCGGCGGCCTCGGCGGCGGTGGCGAGGCCCCGCGTGGAGACCTCCGGCTTGGCCTTGCGGACGATGAGGCCGAAGACGACGTCGTACCGGGGATCGACCGAGGGACGCGGCGTGGCCTGGGCGGGCAGGGCACGCGTCTCCTCGCGCGGCGGAGCGCTGTCGGGCTCGGCGTGGGCGGAGGGCGCCAGGACGGCCGCGACGAGCGATGCACTCGCCATCGCCGCGAGAACGAACCTGCCCCGCACGCCCATGGAGTCCCCTTCCCTCCCCGTCAGTATCCCCCGCGCGGAAGGTCGGATGCACCCGCTCCGCGCATCGGGGGCGCAACGACGGGGCGAGTGCCGATAGCCTCCCAGGAACTTCCCAGGAGGACGACACCATGAATCGCGCACCGATCCGCGCTTCGGCCACCGCCGCCGCAGTGCTCGCCCTGATCCTCGCGTCCGCCGCGCCGGCATCCGCCGCGACGCCCGCGGCGGACGCGCCTGACGTGGCTGATGTGGCTGACGTGGCCATCCCGGCCGCATCGGCGCCCAAGGCGAAGGACTGCACCCTGCGCGGCGCGCTGAACACCTGGGTGTCGGGCAAGGCCGTGGCCTGTAGCGCGAAGCACACCGGAATCACCGTGTGGGTCTCGACCTGGCCGAGCACGACGTCGCCGAGCGCGGCGGACAAGCTCACGCCGGGCAGCGGCAAGGAGAAGCGCTTCGCCGAGGAGATGGCGCCGGTGATGGAGCGGTGCCGCTCCAAGGTCGTCGCCTATCTGGGCTCCGGACGCGAGGGCTTCTGGCTGGCGTCCCGACTCAGACAGGACGTGAGCGGACCCGATGCCGACCAGTGGAAGCGTGGGGAACGCTGGCTCCGGTGCGATGTGGTCCTGCCTCTGCGGGAGAAGGCCTCGCGCGTGTCCCTGCAGGATCTGCGCCCCCTGGGCTCGTTCAAGGGCCTCTACGCCGATCTCCTCAACGTGTTCGAGCTCCCGGCCGAGGCGCGCGGCACGTGGACCTGCATGGTCGAGGGCGAGTGGCGGGACTTCGTGTCCTGCGCGACCTCGCGGAAGGGCCTGCTCATCGAACTGCTCGAGTTCACGGGTCGTGACGTCGGCTGGCGCGGATCGACCAAGGCCACCACCGACGCGGCCGGCAAGGTGTGCGCCCTCTTCCTCTCGCAGACCCGGACCCCCGATGCCCGGACCTCCTACGTCTCCTGGGACCGCGAGATCGCCCGGGGCACGTTGGACGGCACGGTGTTCAGCTGCCTCATCCCGCACTCGGGCGGGCGATAGGCCGGCGGTGCCCCGAGTGCACCGGCCCTAGGAGCCCTTGGCCCACACACCCGCCGCGATCTTGTTCGAGGCGGTGCCCTCGTGGGAGAAGCTGACCTCGGCGGTGCGGTTCTGCGGGAGCTTGCGCGTCCACGTGAAGGTTCCGTCGCCGGACACTTCCACGGCCTGCTTCGCGGTCTTGAGGCCCTTGCCCTCGACGTCGATGCTCACGGTGAGGGGCGTCCCCGGCGGGAGGTTCGTCGTGCCACTGACCGTGATCTTGTCGCGGGCTCGCTCGAGGCTGATCGAGATACTGGAATCCATCCCGCGAGCGTAGCCCTCGGGTCAGGGACGCGGGAGGACTCCGCGCAGGGAGTCCCAGTCCTCGATGCCGCAGCCGTTGTTGCGCCTGACGACGACATCGACCCGGCGGCCGTCCACGAGACCGCGAATCCGGGCCCACTGGGGCCCGCCGTAGATCTCGGTGCACACACGGTCAGCCGCCGGCCACAGGGCCTCGGGGCTGGACTCCAGCGCCCGGCAGGCCCGGGCCCGGGGGCCGGGGCACTCCAGCAGCGCCCGCGACTTGGGCTGGTCCGGGCTCATCGACACCGTGACGGTCACCCGGGCCGTGAAGGCCGCGGAGCCGGCCGGCCCGGCGGCCTGGGCCGCGGGGGCCGCGAGCAGGAGGGCAGCGCCGAGGGCGGCGACCCCTCGTGCCACGCGTGCTCCCCCGGCCATCCACCCACTGTAACGGTGACGACGCCGAGGTGACGCCCCTCATGGACGACTATGCTCAGGGGCTATTGGCGGGCGACCTCGTCCGCCCCTTCGCCCAGGAGTGCCATGGGTCGCCCGCGCGCCAGATCCCTTGGCGTCTTCCGGCGCGCCCCAGGGCAGCCCCCGTTGCGACGGATCGTCCCATCCGCGGTCGCTGCCCTGGCATGCGGACTGTTCGTCATCCCGGCGCCCGGCGCCGCCGCCGAGACCGGATCCGCTGACACCAACTCCCCGTCGCCAACAGCCGCAGAGCCGGCATACGTCCCCGGCGAGATCATCGTTGCCTACGAGGACAACGTGCCGGCCAAGGCGCGCACGCGGCTGCGCTCCTCCCTCAGCGCCGCAGCGCCCGACGAGGTGTCCCCACTGGCCGACAACATCGAGGTAGTCCACATCCCCGCAGCGGCCGACGAGGCCAAGGTCGCGGCCCAGTTGGAGCAGGATCCCCGGGTTCGCTACGCGGAGCCCAACTGGGTGCTGCAGTCTGCGGCGGTGCCCGACGATCCCTACGTCACCAACGGGTCGCTGTGGGGCATGTACGGCGACCTCTCGACGCCCGCCAACACCTTCGGCAGCCAGGCGGCCGAGGCCTGGACGGCGGGCCATACCGGCTCGGACGCGGTCTACGTCGGCGTCATCGACGAGGGCATCCAGTTCGACCACCCGGACCTCGACGGCAACGTGTGGAGCAACCCGTTCGACCCGGTGAACGGCGTGGACGACGACGGCAACGGCTACGTCGACGACACCCATGGGTGGGACTTCGTCTCCGACGACGCGAGCGTGTACGACGGCTCGGGCGACGACCACGGGACCCACGTGGCGGGGACGATCGGTGCCACGGGCGGCAATGGTATCGGCGTCGCCGGCGTCAACTGGGACGTCACGATGATCAGCGGGAAGTTCCTCGGGGCGTCCGGAGGGTCGACGACAGGCGCGATCCGCGCGATCGACTACATGACCGACCTCAAGACGCGCCACGGGCTCAACATCGTGGCAACGAGCAACTCCTGGGGCGGTGGCGGCTACAGTCAGGCCCTCGTCGAGGCCATCAACCGCGGTGGCGACGCAGGGATCCTCTTCGTCGCGGCCGCGGGCAACAGCGCCCTCAACATGGATTCGACGAACTCCTACCCGGCCGGCTACTCCTGCTCGACGACCGCGGCGAACACCCCCCGCGGATGGGACTGCATCGTCTCGGTGGCGGCCATCGACTCCGCGGGCAAGCTGGCGTCCTTCTCCAACTACGGCGCAACGACCGTGGATCTCGGGGCCCCGGGCGTCGGCATCGCCTCGACGCTCCCTGGCGGCGCCTACGGGAGCTACAGCGGCACGTCGATGGCGACGCCGCACGTGAGCGGGGCGGTGGCCCTGTGCGCCGCGACCTCACCCGCCCTCACCCCGCAGCAGTTGCGGACCGCGCTCGTCGGATCGGTCCTCGCCACCGAGACGATGCAGGCCAAGACGGCCACCGGCGGCCGGCTGGACGTCTCGTCGCTCATGGCGTCCTGCCTTCCCCCGTCATCGGCGGTGTCCGGCGCGCCCTCCGGCCTGGCGGCGCTGGCCCAGGGCGACACGAAGGTGGCCCTGTCCTGGGACGACTCCACGGCCGAGGAGTCCTACCACGAGGTCCAGATGGCCTCCGGCACCTGCGGATCGGAGGGAGAGTTCCGCCGCGCGTCCCTGCTGGGCGCGGGTGCGAACTCTGCGCTCATCACCGGGCTCGACGCAGATACGGCCTACTGCTTCCGCGTGCGCGCCGGCAACGAGTTCCAGGGCGGCTCGGTGACGGAGTGGTCGGCCACGGCAGGGGCACGCACGCTGGTCACCCAGTGCGCGGCAACGGCGTTCGCGTGGCGCGACGCCGTCACGGACGGCACGCGTCTCCCGCTCACCGGCGACGACGTGAGCACGAACATCACGCTGCCATTCCCCGTGCAGCCGTTCTCCACGCCGTCGACCACCATGACGGTGGCGTCGAACGGCCTCCTCAGCCTCACGACGCAGACCCTGTGGCAGTACAACAATGCACCGATCCCCACCACGGCCACACCGAACAACCTCGTGGCGCCGTACTGGGACGACCTCGAGGTCCCGGCCGAGGGCGGGGTGTGGACGCACACCCTGGGCGACACACCGAACCGCGAGTTCGTCATCACGTGGAAGGACGTGAAGTACTACCGCCAGTGGCAGGCGGGAGGCCTCACCTTCCAGGTGGTGTTCTCCGAGGCGGACAA
>JBJTJS010000179.1:0-3035 GCA_046096085.1 bacterium | reverse complement strand
CGCGCGCTTGCCCTTCCGGCGGTCGCGCTTCTCGCTGCGGGCACGCTCGCCGCCTGCGGCAGCACGACGCCGATGGATACGACTGCCCCGTCCAGCACTGCCCCGTCCAGCACCCCTCAGTCCACTGCGGCAGGGCCCCCTGTGATGCCTTCACCCGCGGACGCGATGTTCGCGCAGATGATGATCCCTCATCATGAGCAGGCCGTGGTGATGTCCGACTACGCCCTGGCGAACACGTCCAACCCGGAGGTCCTTGCGCTGGCCGAGCAGATCAAGGCGGCCCAGCAGCCAGAGATCGAGCAGATGACGTCCTGGCTCGAGGAGTGGGGCGTGCCGGTGATGTCGGGCATGGACGCGATGGGCGCCCACGGGGGACACGGCATGTCCGGCATGCTCACCGACGAGCAACTCGACGAACTCGCCGACGCCTCCGATGCGGAATTCGATGCCCTCTACCTCGCCTACATGATCGACCACCACGAGGGCGCGATCGATATGGCCCAGGGTGTCGTGGACTCCCAGGATCCGCGGGTGGCAGCCCTGGCCGCGGCCATCATCGAGGCGCAGCGAGCGGAGATCGTCGAGATGCAGCGCCTTCTCGGCGAGTAGCGCAACCCTCACGCAGCGGGGGCCCTAGGGTTGCGCCATGTCCGCGACCACGGAGGCCTCTGCGCCCACGCGTGTCATGCTCGTCGGGATCTGCATCATCGCGGGAGCGACCTTCGTCGTCCTCGCCAGTTACAACTACATGCTTCCGTCGATGCTCGACGACCTCGATCTCACCTCAGAGCAGGGGAACCTCGCCCTCAAGATCCCCTCCCTGGGGGCGCTGCTCGTCGTGTTCGTCGCAGGTCGCCTCGGTGACCGGCTCGGTCACCGCAGGGTGATCCTCGTCGCGGGGGTCTTCTTCATCATCGGCTGCCTCGTGGTCGCCGCGGCGCAGAACCTCGCCATGGTCTCCATCGGCATGTTCCTCGAGGGCGTGTCGGCCACCGCGATCCAGATCATCGTGATCGGCTTCATCGCGGCGCGCTTCGTGGAACCGAAGGCGCGCACTGCCGCATATGCGACCTACGGGATGGCCTACCCGACCGTCTACCTCATCTTCCCGGTGGTCGCGGGATGGATGGTCACGTACGTGTCCTGGCGCGCCATCCCCGCACTGTGGGCGCTCGGGGGCGTCGCCCTCATCCTCATCGCGTGGTTCGCCCTGCCCACGTCGTTTCCGAAGCCCGTCGGCGAAGTGTGGACACCCATCCTGGCGGGCCTGGTGGCCGTGGGCATCGTGCAATTCATCAGCCACGCCAGCGACTACGGCATCCTCTCCTGGCTGGCGATCGCCTCAGCGACAATGGCGGTGGCCGCCCTGCTGCTGTGCATGTACCTGCTACGGCGCCTCAAGAACCCCTCACTGTCGACCACGCCGCTGAAGAACGGGGCGACGACCATCCTCCTCGTCGTCGTGCTGCTCGTGCCGACCCTCAACACGTTCTTCTACGTCACCGTGGCCCTTCAGTACATGTACGGCTACTCCTCCTTCCAAACGGCACTGATCATGGTCCCGGCGCAGGTCGCCTCGATCCTGGGAGCGAAGTTCCTCTCCGAGCGGCTGACGGTGCGATTCGGCATCAAGCGCACCGGCGTGGTGCTCCTCCTCGTGCTCGCCGGCGTCATGGCGATCCCGCTCACCTTCTCGGCGGAGACTCCGCTGCTGTGGCTGATGACCTTCACGTGCGCGTACGGGGGTGTGGTCACCGCGGTTGCCGTCGTGGTCCTCAATGCCCTCATGGGCACCGCACCCCCCGAGGAGGGCGGCAACACGGCCGCCTACCAGGGCTCGGCGGAGGAGGTGGGCATCGCGCTGGGCACGGTGCTCATGAGCGCGCTCGTCTTCGGCGTCGGGCAGTTCTCCCGCCAGAGCAGGCTCGAGAACTCCGGTCTGGATTCGACCGAGGCCGCCGTCGTCATCGAGGATCTCCAGGCCCACTCGGGCAGCCCGGAACTCGCGGCGGCCTACAGCTACCCGTTGCCCGATGGGAGCGACGCCTCAGACGAGCAGCGGGCGGCGATCGCGGACGGACTGCGGGTCAACGGCGCGGCCGGCGTCGTCGTCGCCCTGCTGGCCGCCGGCCTCTTCGCGGTGCATCGGCGCGAGCTGGGAGATGACCCGGCGGCCTACGAGGAGGAGTCCTCCTCGGCGTGAGGGTCGGGCCACCGTCAGGAGAAGTCGAGTGCCACACTCCGCGGGTGCGGGAGTTCGCGGAGTCGTCGCTCGAGCGTCGTGGGCGGCCCTAGAGCATGGAGCGGATCCCAGCGTGGTCGCTCGCGGTGGCCTCGATGTTCGCCGCACAGTTGGGCGCCGCCTTATCGGTGGGACTGTTCGATGACATCGGAACGGCTGGGACGGGCTGGCTCCGGCTGACGCTGGGCGCCGTCATCCTCGTCCTTCTCGTGCGTCCGCGCTGGTCGGCGTGGTCGTGGCCGGGAGTCCGAGGTCCGATCCTGCTCGGGGTGGCCTCGGGGCTGATGACGCTGTTCTTCCTCGCCTCCATCGCCCGGCTGCCACTCGGGACGGCGATCGCCATCGACTTCCTAGGGCCGCTGACGGTATCCGTGGTCATGAGTCGCTCGAAGGCGGCGATCGTCTGGCCCGTGCTCGCCTTCGCCGGCGTACTCATCCTCACCCAGCCGTGGGACCCCGACGTGGACCTGGTGGGCGTGGGATTCGCCCTGCTGGCCGGGGCGATGTGGGGGCTCTACATCATCCTCATGCAGCGTGTGGGCGACCGGTTCTCCGGCCTTGACGGGCTGGCCGTGATGATGCCCGTGGCCGCGTTGACGGCGGCCTTCGTGGGCGTGCCCCAGGCCTGGGGGAAGCTGACGGTGACGACGCTTCTCGTGGCCCTGGCCGCTGCCATCCTCATGCCGGTGCTGGTCTTCGCCTTCGAGATGCTCGCGCTGCGCGGGCTGACGGCGGCCGCCTGCGGCACCCTGATGGGCCGGGAACGGGCGTTGGCGGGCGGGGTGGGGGCGGC
>JBJTJS010000178.1:0-6160 GCA_046096085.1 bacterium | reverse complement strand
CCTGAGGTCCCCCGACGGTCGCCACTCAACGCAGTTGTCACGGCAGGGGAGTGGGCTTGCGGAGGGTCTCGGGCATGACGAGCACGAACACCAGCGCGACGGCGGCGACGGCGGCACCCACCCCGAACGCCCACTCGAAGCCGTAGAGGTCAAGGAGCAGCCCTCCCAGCAGCGGCCCGATGACGGCGCCGAGGTCGGACACCATTTGGTACGTCGCCACCACGCTGCCGCCCTGGCGACCGCCCATGATGTCGCCGACGACGGCGGACGGCGCTGAGCCGAGGAACGCGGTGCCCACCGACATCACGATCATGCTGGCGAAGAACACCACGAGCGCGAGGGACACCGAGCCGCTCGCGAGGTCATCGGCCATGAGCATGACCATGCCGACGACGGTGGCGCTCGTGCCGATGATCATGGCGGGGCGTCGCCCCCGCAGGTCGGTGAGGCGACCGGCGGGGACCAGGAAGCAGGCCTGCGCGATCGCCGCGACGAGGAAGGCCCACCCCGACAGGCTGGGTCCCTGCCTCAGTCCCTGGACGACGAACAGCGGGATGAGTGCCGCCCGCAGCCCGAACGCCGTCAGGCCGGCCGTGAGGTTGACCGCGAGCGCGGCCCGGTATGCGCCGTTGCCGAGGGCCTCGCGCAGCTCCGCCCAGCCCCCGGCACGGGTCTCGGCGGGGAGGACGCCGCCCTCCTCGGCCACCGTCTCCTCGCGGGCGGCGATGCGACCCGGGGAGAGGTAGACCAGCGCGATGACGGTCGCGACGCCGAGGGTCGCGGCGTAGAAGAAGAACGGCGCCCGGATCGAGATCGCCAGCAGCACCGCCCCGATGGCCGGGCCGGCCACGCCGCCCACGAGGAAGCCGCCCTGCCAGGCCGCCGACGCGCGGCCGCGCTGGCCGGAGTCGACGACGCGCAGCAGCAGGCCGAGGGCCGACACGGTGAACATCGCCGACCCCACGCCGCCCAGCCCGCGCAGGACGAGCAGCTGGACGTAGCTCTGCGAAAGCCCGGCGAGGAGGCTGGACACCGCGACCAAGCCCAGCCCGGTGGCGAGGACGATGCGCTCCCCGAAGCGGTTGGTCCAGCTGCCCGCAAGGGGCGACGAGACGAATCGCATGAGGGCGAACGACGACACCACGGCCGAGGCCGCCAGGGCGGAGACACCGAAGGACTCCGCGAAGATCGGGATCGACGGGATGACGATCCCGAACCCCAGCGCCACGAAGAACGCGATCGAGGCCAGGACGCTGACTTCGACCGGGAGGTCGCGCAGCAGCGGGATCCATCGACGCACGAGGTGCGAGCCTACGTGGCGCGCGGCCGCGAACGCGGGACCGACCCGTGCGTCAGGCGGTACGCCGCCGGCCGCGACGGGACCGCACGTAGTCGGTGACGACGTAGTCGCCCAGACGAGCACCATCCGCAGCGAAGACACGGCCGCCGTTGCGCCGGGCCATGGCGTCGAGGAAGCGCTCCAGCCGCGGGTCGTCGCCGAGGCGGAACCACGAGATCGGCACTCCCCGCCGCGTCAGCCGGTCCACCTCGGCGACGGTGAGGGCGATGGTCTCCCGGTCGGGCGGCCAGGTGAACCACCACTGCCCGTCAGGCAGCAGGTGGGCGGTGGGCTCGCCGTCGGTGACGACGAGGCACACCGGCTCGGCATCCCGGTGCCGGTCGAGGAAGCGGCCGGCGAGCAGCAGCGCATGGTGCAGGTTGGTGCCCTGGATGTCGCCGGCGTCCAGGTCGGGGAGCTCCTCGGCCGGGACCACGCGCGCGAGGTTGGAGAACGTGATCACCTGAAGGGCGTCGAGCGGGTACGCCGTCGCCGCGAGGGCGTGCAGTGCCAGGGCCGTGGTCTTGGCGGCACGCCAGGTGTCGTTCATCACCATGGAGAAGGACTGGTCGACCAGGAGGACGACGGCCGCGCGCGTGCGGGTCTCGGTCTCGCGGACCTCGAAGTCGTCGGCGGACAGCCGGATCCGGCCGGACGAGCCGTCCGCGAGATGGCGCCGCGAGGCGTTGCCGAGGGTGCGCACGACGTCGAGGGGCTGCTCGTCGCCGAACTGCCACGGACGGGTCTGCCCGGTGAGCTCTCCGGCGGCGCCGGTGTCGTGCACGTCGTGGTCACCGCGCGGCCCCGCCTCCATGCCGGCGAACACCCGGCGCAACGCCGTGCGCCCGATGCGCCGGATCGCCCGCGGCGTGAGCTCCATGCGGTCGGTGAGATAGCCCTGCTCGCGCAGTTGGCGCTCGATCTCGCGCAGCCGCTCGATGTCGTCGACCGCCTGGCGGCCCAGGGCCCGCCGCACGGTCTCCTCGTCGATGTCCTCCAGCGTGGCCCCGGGGTAGGACTGGGCGAGCTGGGACTCCAGTGCGTCGATGTCGGCGAGCTCGGCCAGAGCCGCGGTGGCGTCGGGGAGGCCGAGGCCCTGCTCGCCCCGCATGCGCTGGCGCCCCTGCCACGGCAGGTCCGGCCGCAGTGCCCGCAGGTTGTCCTGGAGCGCGGCCATCTCGGCCGCGAGGTCCAGGTCCTGCCAGGCCTGCGCCATCAGCCCGGCCAGCTCCTCGCGCTGCTCCGGGGTGAGCGAGTCGAGCATCCGCTGCATGGCGGCCGCGCGCCGGGCCAACTCGTCGAGCAGCTCCTCGAAGGACTCCGGCCGCTCGGGGAAGAAGTCGCCGTGCTTGTCCATGAACTGCTCGAAGTCCGCGCTGACGTCCTCGCCGCGCCGGTGCTTGTCCATCATGGCGTTGAGGTCGGCCATCATGTCCTTGAGCGCCCGCTGCGCCTCGGGCGACATCGGGTTCTGCATGGCCTGGGAGAGGTCCTTGAACTGCTGGTCCAGCACATCGCGCCGCAGCATGTCGCGGATCTCGTCGTACGCCGCCCGCGCCTCCGGGGAGCGCCAGTCGTAGTCGGCGAGCTCGCGCACCGCGCGCGCGGTGTCGTCCGGCAGCATGTCGAGCATCGACTCCCGGAAGCGCGCGTCGTCGGACGGGTCGGGGAACAGCGCGGAGCGCTCTAGGTCGAGGGCCTCGTCGAGCTTGTCGCGTACCTGCTCCAGCAGGCCGTCCAGGCGGCCGGACTCCTGCAGCTCGCGGCGTCGCTGCTGCAGCCGGCGGCGCAGGTCGTCGAGGCCGCGCATGCCGTCGGCGCCCCGGCGCATCAGCTCGCGCAGGGCCTCGCGCACCGAGCTCCCGTCGAGGATCCGGTCGGCGAGCGCATCGACGGCCGCGCCGGCGTCGACCGGCTCGGCCAGCGGGTCGGGTCCGCCGTGATAGGCGCCGTAGCGGTAGCGGGTCATCGGATCTGGATGCCGATCCGATCCCGTGGGGTGCCCGAGGCGGCCTGCACCTGCAGCGTCCAGGGATGGGGGGAGCGCGGGGTGCGCAGGGTGAGGGGATTGCTCACCGCGGTCCAGGCGCCCGCGGTGCCGTAGCGCCACTCCAGGCGGGTCGTTCCCGGACTGCTGATCCGCGAGCGATCGCCGTCGATCCTGACCGTCACCGCGATCGTGGCCTGCACAGGGCGGTCGACGCTGATCCGCACGGCGGGGCTGGCGTTGCCGAGGTGGACGGCGCGCACGCGGGCTTCGGTGACGCCCCGCGGCAGGGTCACGTGGCCGTGGGCGACGGGCTGCCAGTAGCCGGCGGGATTCCACTGCTCGAGCCGCACGTCGCCGAGGGATCCGCTCGCGACGGACACGGTGGCGATGCCGGCGTCGACGCTCACCCCCGTGACCAGGGGTCGCGCGGGTGTGTCGTTGAGGACGAGAGACGGAGTGGGCTGCGACCACACGCCTCGGCCGCCGGCGGTCATCGCGGCCACACGGAATCGGTACGGCTGCGTGGTCGACAGGCCGTCGATGCGGGTGGTGAGCCCGGCGGAGGCGAACTGGGTGGACCATGGGCCGTCGGCCACGGACACCGCGATGACATAGCCCTCCACGGGCGCGCCCCCCGTGGTCCGCGGTGCCTGCCAGGTGAGCTGGACGCGGCCGTTGCCGGGGCGCGCGCTGAGCCAGCGCGGTTCGCTGGCGACGCCGAGGGGAGTCCTGGGTCCGACGGGCTGCGACCACGCGCCGCGCCCGGCCGCGGTCACGGCGGCCACCTGGACGGTGTAGCCGGTCCCGTTGCGCAAGGACGTCAGGACGAAGTACGGCGCCGGCCCGCCCGTGGGTGCCGAGCGCCACGCGCCGCCGGAGGCCTGCCAGCGGACCCGGTATCCGGTGAGGGGAAGCCCACCGGTGTCGACGGGCGCCGTCCACCTCATGGCGATGGACTCGTAGCGGGCGGTCGCGACCACCTGCGTCGGCGCGCCCGGCTTGGTCGCGGGAATCACCTGCGGGGACGGCACTGACGCGGCGCCGGCGCCCGCGGCATTGATCGCCGCGACCCGGAACAGGTACGGCGTTCCATTCGCCAGGCCGCTGGCCGAGTAGGTCGTCGCGGCGGACCCGGTGTCGGCGACGACGTCGTACCAGCCGGTGCCCGAGGCGGCCTCGACCCGGTAGCCCACGACCCGGCGGCCGTTGTCGCTCTCCGGTGCGGTCCACGTGATGGTCGCGCTCGCGTCACCGGCGACGGCAGTCACGGCGGTGGGAGCGCCGGGGACGCCGTACGGATTGGCGGAGGCAGCCTGGCTGAACAGGCCGACGCCGAACGTGTTCGTGAGGGCGGCGACACGGAACTCGTAGGGCGTGCCGTTCGCTAGCTGCGTCACGGCGTAGCGGGTCGCGCCGGTGCCCGTCGACGCCGTGTGGACCTTCCACTGCGCGGAGCCGGCCTCACGAATGTCGATGCGGTAGCCGGTGAGCGTGCCCCCGCCCAGGTCGTTCGGAGGGTCCCAGGTGAGGGTGACGGAGCGATCGGCCGGGAACGCGCGCAGCCGGGTCGGCGGCGACGAGCGCGCCTCGGGGGAGATCGGGCCGGTGGGAGCGGACCAGGCACTGGTCCCGGTCGCGCTCACCGCCGCGACCTCGAAGACGAGGTACTGTGCCTGGGTCAGGCCCGCGTAGAGGTACGACGTCTCCGTCGACCCGGTCGCGACCGGGGTGCTCCACGTGGCGCCCGAGTCGTCGGAGTAGCGCACGAGGTAGCCGGTCACCGGCACGGGCGATGCCGGTGGAGCGCGCCAGGTCAGGTCGACCGCCTGGTACGCCGACACGGCCACCAGGTCGGTGGGCGCGCCGGGGTCGAGCTCGGGGTAGAGGGGGCCGGTGGGTGCGGACCACGGGCTGGTGCCTGCGGAGTTGATCGCGGCGACCTCGAAGATGTATCCCGCCTGACTGGTCAGGTTGCCGACCGTCGCCGACGTCGCCGTCGATCCCGTGTTCGGCAGCTGCGCCCAGGAACCGCCGGCATCGGTGGAGTAGCGGATGAAGTAGCCGGTGATCGCCGCGCCGCCGGTCTGCCCCGGCGCCGTCCACGTCAGGGCCACCGACTCGTAGCCGGGCGTGCCCGCGACATTCGTCGGCGCACTCGACGCCGCCGTCACCGTGACGGGGTTGCTCGTGGCCGACGGCGGCCCCGTCGTGGTCTGGTTCACCGCTGACACCTGGAAGACGTACGTGCCGGCCGGCAGGGATCCGGTGTAGACCGTCTGCGACGCGGGCACCGCCGCCCAGATGCTCCACGTCTGGCCGCCATTCGGTGACCACCCGATCACGTAGTTCACCAGTGGCGAGGAGCCCGTGGAGGACGGTGGAGCCCACGTCACGGTCGCCGAGCCCGAACCGCCGACCGCGGAGACCAGGGCGGGCGAGGTCGGCGAGGTGGGCCCATTGGCCGTCACGGTGACCGAGGTGAACGTGTTGGAGACCAGGGTGCCCCCGTACGTCTCCAGCGGCTGGGACGCCGACACGGCGAAGGTGTAGACGCCCGTCGACACCGGCGTGCCGGCCAGGACGCCGCCGGAGCCGAGGGTCATGCCGGGGGGCAGGGCACCCGATGCCAGCGCGTAGGTGGCGGCGGGGCCCGCGTTGTAGCGCCACGAGGCGAATTCCCCGGCCACGATGGTCTTGGTCGGCGCGCTGTCGTCGAAGGTCAGGTAGGCGAGGGACACCCCCGGCGGGAACTGGCCGCCGTTGACGGTGTCGAGCACGCCGCTCGTGTAGGTCGGATCGGCGTAGCTCTGCCCGCCGCCACCACCGCCGCC
>JBJTJS010000177.1:0-15609 GCA_046096085.1 bacterium | reverse complement strand
CCCCCCGCCCGGCCGCGCCGCGGCCCGGCAACAACCCCTTCACCGGCAACGTGTCGGCACGCCCCGCTGCGCCGCGGCCCGGCAACAACCCCTTCGGCGGGACGACGGGCATGGGGCGCGCGGCGCCCGCCGGGCCGCGTCCCACGCCGGGGATGATGCCCCGCGGCGGCGTGCCCGGCGCACCGCGCCCGCCCGCCGGCCGAGCGGCTCCGGGCGCCCGGCCCTCGGGTCCGGGGCGCCCGGGTGCTCCCGCGCGTCCCGCGGGGCGCGGCGGCTTCGGCGCGCCGTCCGGCACGGGCACCGCCGCACCCGCGGGGCGCGGCGGCTTCGGGCCTCCGGCGCCAGGCCGCGGCGGCCCGGGTGGCCGCGGCGGCGCGGCAGGGGCGTTCGGCCGTCCCGGAGGTCGGCCCACGCGAGGCCGCAAGTCGAAGCGCGCCAAGCGCCAGGAGTTCGACAACATGCAGGCGCCGACGATCGGCGGAGTGCGCCTCCCGCGCGGCAACGGTGCCGTGGTGAGGCTGCCGCGCGGCGCCAGCCTCACGGACTTCGCGGAGAAGATCGACGCGAGCCCGGCGGACCTCGTCACGGTGCTGTTCAAGCTCGGCGAGATGGTCACCGCAACGCAGTCCGTCGACGACGACACGCTGCGCCTGCTGGGCTCGGAGCTGGACTTCGACGTCCAGGTCGTGTCGCCGGAGGACGAGGACCGCGAGCTGCTGGAGTCCTTCGCGCTCGACTTCGGCGAGGATGCCGGCGACGAGGGGGATCTCCTCCCGCGCCCGCCGGTGGTGACGGTCATGGGCCACGTCGACCACGGCAAGACCAAGCTGCTCGACGCGATCCGCAAGACCAACGTGGTGGCCGGGGAGGCCGGCGGCATCACCCAGCACATCGGCGCCTACCAGGTCCTCGCCCACCCCGGTGCCGACGAGCGGCCCATCACCTTCATCGACACCCCGGGCCACGAGGCGTTCACCGCGATGCGTGCCCGCGGCGCTCAGGTCACGGACATCGCCGTGCTCGTCGTCGCCGCCGACGACGGGGTCAAGCCGCAGACCATCGAGGCCCTCAATCACGCCCAGGCGGCCGATGTGCCCATCGTGGTGGCCGTCAACAAGGTCGACAAGGAGGGTGCCGACCCGAGCAAGGTGCGCGGGCAGCTCACCGAGTACGGCCTCGTCGCGGAGGAATACGGCGGCGAGACCATGTTCGTCGACGTCTCCGCCGTGCAGGGCACGGGACTCGACGACCTCCTCGAGGCGATCCTGCTGACCGCCGACGCGGCGCTGGACCTCCGGGCCAACCCCTCGCAGGATGCCCAGGGCGTCGCGATCGAGGCGCACCTGGACCGTGGCCGCGGCCCCGTGGCGACGGTCCTGGTCCAGCGCGGCACCCTGCGCCCGGGCGACTCCATCGTCGCGGGCGACGCCTACGGGAGGGTGCGGGCGATGCTCGACGAGAACGGCGACCCGGTCGAGGAGGCCCTGCCCTCGCGGCCGGTCCAGGTGCTCGGCCTGACGTCCGTCCCCGGAGCGGGCGACACGTTCCTCGTGGTCGGGGAGGACCGCATCGCACGCCAGATCGCGCAGACGCGCCAGGCCCGGGAGCGCAATGCGCAGCTCGCCAAGTCGAGGGCCCGGCGCACGCTGGAGGACTTCCTCAAGAGCCTCGAAGAGGGCGAGCAGCGCGAACTCAACCTCATCCTCAAGGGCGACGTCTCCGGCTCCGTGGAGGCCCTCGAGGACGCGCTGGTCAAGATCGAGGTGGGCGACGAAGTGTCCCTGCGAGTGATCCACCGCGGCGTGGGAGCTATCACCAAGAGCGACGTCACCCTCGCCAGCGCCTCCGATGCCGTCGTCGTCGGATTCAATGTCCGGCCTGAAGGCAAGGTGGCGGAGTACGCCGCCCAGGAGGGCGTGGACGTCCGCTTCTACTCCGTCATCTACCAGGCGATCGAGGAGATCGAGGCCGCACTTCGGGGAATGCTCAGGCCGGAGTTCGAGGAGGTGCAACTCGGCACGGCCGAAGTGCGCGAGGTCTTCAAGTCCTCCAAGTTCGGAACCATCGCGGGCTGCCTGGTGCGTTCCGGGGAGATCCGGCGCAACTCGAAGGCCCGCCTCGTGCGCGATGGCACGGTGGTGGCCAATGACCTGGGCATCGCAACGCTGCGCCGATTCAAGGACGACGTCACGGAGGTGCGCGAGGGATTCGAGTGCGGCATCAACCTCGGTTCCTACCAGGACGTCAAGGTGGAGGACGTCATCGAGACCTACGAGATGCGCGAGAAGGCGCGCTCGTAGCCGCCCCTTCGCGCCGCCGGACCGATTGAGACCGCGATGTTCGTCGCCACGTGCGAGATCGACCTCCTGCTGGGGGACGTGCACTCGCTGAAGGAGAAGCGCGCCGTGGTGCGCCCCATCATCGGGGAGCTGCGGCGTCGATTCGACGTCGCGGTCGCCGAGACGGGCCACCTGGACCTTCACCGGAGGTCACAGATCACGGCAGCCTCCGTGTCGGCCACCGCCGGGCACGCCCAGGCGACCGTGGGAGCGTGCGAGGCGTGGGTGGCGGAGAGGCCGGAAGTGATGGTGACCGAGGTGCGCCGACGCGTGTTCGGCGGAGACGACGAAGGGGTGCAGTGATGGCTTCGCAGGCGCGTGCTCGCAAGCTCGCGGACCGGGTCAGGGAGATCGTCGCCGAGACCCTCGAGCATCGGATCAAGGATCCTCGCCTGGGCTTCATCACCATCACGGATGCTCGCGTGACCGCCGACCTCAGGGACGCGACCGTGTTCTACACCGTCCTCGGGGATGACGACGAGCGTGCGTCCACCGCGGCCGCACTGGAGTCCGCCAAGGGGGTGCTGCGCACCGAGGTGGGCCGCCAGACCGGGATCAAGCACACCCCTTCCCTGACGTTCGTCCTCGATGCACTCCCCGACAATGCGCGGCATCTCGACGACTTGCTGCGCGCCGCGGCCGAGTCCGATGCCGCGGTTCACGCCCGCGCGACCGGGGCGGCGTACGCGGGGGAGGCAGACCCCTACCGGCACCGCGCGGAGGATGCGGAGGACGCCGCCGACGAGGAGCGGGGGAATCCCTCCGCGGACGGGACCGCCTAGCCGATGCCGGCCGAGTACGGAGTCCTCGTCGTCGACAAGCCGACCCGGTGCACCTCGCACGACGTGGTGGGCCGCGCCCGCAAGGACCGGGGCCTGAGGCGGGTCGGCCACGCGGGCACGCTCGACCCGGACGCCTCAGGGGTGCTCGTGCTGGGGCTCGGCCCCGCCACTCGGCTGCTCGGATACCTCTCCGGCGCCGACAAGGACTACGAGACCACCATCGTGCTGGGCTGCGCGACGACGACCGACGACGCGGCGGGCGACGTGATCGCCCGTGCGAATGCGGCGGGGATCGGCCTCCGCGAGGTCAGCGACGTCGCGGCGCGGCTGACCGGCGACATCCTGCAGCGGCCCAGTGCCGTGAGCGCCGTGAAGGTCTCGGGCAAGCGTGCCTACGACCGGGTGCGCTCGGGGGAGCAGGTCGTGCTCGAGCCGCGGCCGGTGCATGTCGAGCGCTTCGAGGTGCTCGACATCGCGCCCGTGGGCGACGACCCCTCGCTCGCTGCCGTGCGCGCCAGAGTGACGTGCTCCGCGGGCACCTACGTGCGCGCGTTGGCGCGAGACCTGGGCGCGGACCTCGGCGTGGGCGGCCACGTACGGTCCCTTCGCCGCACGCGGTCGGGCGCCTTCACCGCATCGGAGGCGGTCGGGTTCGACGCCATCGCGGGCGCACCCCTGGTGTCCGCCGCCGAGGCCGCGCGACGCTCGCTTCCGTGGGCGGAGGTGTCGCCGGAGGACGTCGCGCTCATCCGCAACGGCGTACGCGTGGCGTGGCCGGGTCCCGACGGGCCGGAGGAGGAAGATCGGGACAGCCCGGAGGAGGTGACGGCGTTCGCCCTGCTGTGCGGGGACGATCTCGCCGCGGTGGCGCGCCGCGCCGAGGGACGCGCGCACTACCTCGCCGTCTTCCCCCCGCCCTAGGGCGCCGGCGGCTCGTCGGGAGTCGGCGGTGGCGTCCGCGCAAGGGTGCCCTGCGCGGTGTCGGAGGGCAGGTTCTCGACGAGGATCCGCGTCCACTCGCGGCAGACGGCGTCGAGGGGGAAGGACGCTTCCACCTGAGCCCGGGCGAGCGCGGCTTCCCTGGCCCACGTGCCGGAGGACACCGTGGCGTGGATGGCCTCGGCGGCGGCGTTGGGATCTGCGTGGATCCATCGCGGATCGTAGATCGTGTCCGCGCCCGGCCAGGGCAGCAGCGCGGGGACGGCACCGGAGGCCATGCCCTCGGCTGGTGCGAGGTGGAAGCTCTCGTCGTCGGAGGTGGAGAGCACCCACCCGACGCGTCGCAGCCAGCCCGGGACGTCGCCCCCGAAGCCGTCGAAGGACACCGCGTCCTGCACCGTGGGATCCGTGCGCAGGCGCTCCATGACCTCCTCGGTAGCGGCCCGCTCCTCCGGGTTGCGCCAGATCCACCAGTAGTCCCAGGGCAGCTTCGACTTCACCGCGAGGCGGTACCGGCGATCCCGTCGACGGAGCAGGGACAGGATCTCCAGCCCCAGGTCGGGACGCTTGCGATGCGGCGAGATGCCGATCATGCCCAGGGTGAACTGAACGTCGCCGAGCTTGGGCCTGTCGAAATGCTCGACATCGACCCAGTTCGGGATCACCACGATCTTGTCGGTCGGCCAGCCGGTGCGCTGCGCCGTGAGCTGCGCGTAGTGGGGGCTGACGCACACGACCTGGTCCACGGCGTCGATCCGCACGTCGGAGAGCCAGCCGGCGTCGAGTTCGAAGCGATGGAGGCGAGCGATGAGGCGCTGGCCCTCGCGCTTGTGGCGGCTGTACCACACGAGGTTCGGCCCGGCCCACTCGCAGATGACGACGTCGGCCCAGTCCAGCAGCGCACGACTGGACTCCTCGTCGTGGGAGGTGAGCTCAGGCCACTCGTCCAGCCGCACCTGCACGCCGGGCATGTCCTTGAGGTAGTCGAGGATGCGGGTGAAGAACTTCAGGTCGTGACTGGCGACGACGACCCGCGGGGGACGCCCGAGCGCCCGACGCCTCTCCGAGATCACCGGCTGCTGGTCGGGGAGCGCCCGGTCCAGCAGCCCCTTCAGCCGGGCCGCCGAGGCCTCCATCGAGAACGGCGCCGCCGCCCGCCGCCCGCGCTCGCGGGCGGCTTCGACGGAGGCGGGGTCTGCGAGGGCGAGAGCGACCGCGTCCGCGATGTCGTCCTCGTCGGCCACGTAGAACGGGTAGTCGTCGCCGAAGAGCTCCTCGTGCATGGGCGTGCGGTTGAGGAGGGCGGGGACCCCGAGCGCGCCGAACTCGAGGACCTTGGTGGACAGTTCGAGGCTGGCATCCATGACCGGGTCGCGCCACGACAGGCCGAAGTCGGCGTCGGCGGTCAGGCGCATGGCCTCCTGGCGCGGCATGCCGCCGTGCCACACCACCCCGGGCGAGGACTCGAGGGCGGTCCGCATCCGCGACGACCAGTCCGGGTCGTCGGGCACCTCGTGGATCTTGTCGCCGATCATGTCCAGGCGCGCCTCGATGCCGCGCTCGGCCAGCAGCGCGGGCAGGCCCGTCATGGGCAGGGTGTTCCAGCGAGGGGCGAACTTGCCCGTGTAGACGAGTCGAACGGGGCGCTGCTGGCCCGCGGCGCCGGACATCGCAGTGCGCTCCGGGAGATCGAACTCGGCCGCCGGCACGACCGGGCTCCACAGCACGGACTTCCCGCATGCTTCCGGGACCATGGACTCCAGGAGGCATCGCAGGTCCTCGGTCTGGCAGAGCATGAAGCGGCTGGCCGCTGCAATGCTGGCGAGCTGTTCGCGAACCTCCGTCGTGTAGCCGAACGGACTCTGGGGGATGTCGGTGAGGTAGGTCCACAGCCGCCCGGCCAGCGCCTCGTTGCGGGCGGCCCCGGCGACGAAGCGCAGGCCCCGCACGACGATGAGGTCCGCATGCTCCTCGCGATCCAGGGTCGTGAGGAGGTTCACCGCCTTGGGAACCGGGAGGGGCTGGGCTTCGGCGCGGCCTTCGACGAAGGGATCCACGACGGTCACGTGCGGCATCGCCCGCAGAGGGTCGACGAGGCGGGGAGTCTCGATCGGCGCCTTGAGGAGCACCCGTGTGCGCACGCCGCACCGGGACAGGGCCTCCGCCATCGACTGGACCCAGATCGCCGACCCGTCGAGGATGTTGAGGTTGACGTCCCCGTAGACGAGCGCCCTGATCTCGCGGGTCATCCGCGGCCTCGCATGCGCGCCGTGCCGGCAGATGCCGTGCCGTCAGGGCCCGTCACCGCCTGGGACAGGAGGTCGAGGATCCCCTGGGGGTCGTCGGCGCGCACGCCGATCGCGACGAGCGGACTCGAGGCCGCCTGGGCGACGTCGTCATCGTCAAGGGACTCCAGGCCCGGAATGGTGACGAGCGAGATGCGCTCTGCGGCGAAGGCGTCTCGCTGCGCGTCGGTGGCGGCGGCGGCCAGGACCTCGCGGGGGCGCCACCGCTGCGAGAGGATCGCGTCGACGTCGAGCGTGTCGAACACGGCCGTGACATCCCACACGGCCTCGGGTCGCACCGGGAGGCCCAGCTGGCCGGCGAGGAATCCCAGTCGCACCGGAACGGAGTCGCGGAGCACCATGGCGCGCAGCAACTCCGGCGGAGCATCCTCGTCGGAGCGCCGCAGTGCCGCGGCGAGGGTCCCGGCCGCGGCGTCGGGCGTGGAGGCGACGCAGGCCATGTCCGACGCCTCCCCGAGGAGGTCGACGAGGTCCGCATCGGGGCCGGTCACGACCGGGAGGCCCGCCGCGAGGAGGCCCAGGGTCCGGGGGTCCGCGCCGACGATGCCCCGGGGAGCGCTCAGGGGCTGGGCGATGCCGATGCGCGCACCCACCACCACCCCCCGCACCGCGTCGCGGCCGGGGTGCCCTGGCCGGGGAGCCTGGACACCGATGCCGCTGTCCGCGAGAGCACGGGCCAGCGCCTCGGCCAGGGCCCGGTCCGCGGGCCGCGCGCCGGCGGGGGCCAGGACCGAGCCGCTCTTCGCGGGCGCGAGGGGGCCGAGCAGCGCCGCGGCGGGAGCCTCGGTGCGCCGCGCCCCCCCGACATGCCAGGCGGCCAGGTCCGTCCCGACGTGCCAGAAATGTCCCGACGGCCGGGATCCCGGACCGTCGACCACGAGGTCGCAGCGAGCCGCGAGGTCGCGGAGGAAGACCGTGTGGCCCGGCGCGGTATTGCGCAGCAGGACCACTGGTCGACCGCGCTCCCGTGCTGCATCGATGAGCGCGAGCGCGGCGGCCTCGCGATCCACCGCGGCCGGGTTGCCGAGGTGGGCCCAGTCCTCGTCGGGGCGACCCGCGGCCGACTCGATGACGACGATGTCGGGGTCGACGTCGCGCACGAGGTCGGCGGCATTGTGGGGCATCAGGCGCGTCACGGCCGCGTAGGGAGCCCATGCCAACGCGGTGGACGACGAGAGGGCGCCCGCGATCGCGAAGGGGCGGTCGGCACGGGACGAGACGCGGGGGAGGAGCAGGCGCGCCGCCTCGAAGTCGAGCAGCTCCTGCCGGCTCGCTCGCGAGGGCGCGGCCGGGGTCGTTAGTCCGCGCCGGCGACGCGCCTTCCGCAGTCTCCACAGTCGCCACATGTCGCGCGGGAGGAGGATCAGTCGGCGCGGGTCCTTGGCCGCGGCCACGAGCATGGCTCCGATGACGTAGCTCGTGGAGGTGCGCACGCGCTCGACGTCCCGATGCGCTCGCTGTGCCTGGGCCTGGGTCCGCCGGAGCTCGCCGCGCAATCGGGCGTTCTCCGTGCGCATGCGAGCGACCTGGAGCGCGACCTCCGGCTCCGCCGTGGCATCGACGCCGGGCGCGCTGCCCTCGAGGTCGTCGGGTCGCCTCTCCTCGGCCTGCATCTCCTCGGGGATGCCGGCGTCGGCGGTCATCGCGGCACCCGTTCGCCGAGCCAGTCGATGATGACGTCCGCGATGCGCTCGCCGGCGTGGCCGTCCCAGAGCGGCGGCGTCCGGGGCGGACCCGGGGCGGACCCGGTGGGTGCGAGCGCCGCGTCGAGCTCGGGGATGACGCTGTCGTAGGTGACGAGTCGATTGGTGCCGTGCGTGATGGTCACGGGCCGCTCGGTGTTGGGTCGCAGGGTGAGGCAGGGGACCCCGAGGATCGTCGTCTCCTCCTGAACGCCCCCGGAGTCCGTGATGACGGCGCGGGCACCGCGGACGAGCGACATGAAGTCGAGGTAGCCGAGCGGCTCGACCACGTGGACTCGGGGATGGTCGCCGATGCCGAGGGCCTCGAGGACGGCGCGACCGCGCGGATGCAGCGGCAGAACCACGTCGAGGCGCGACCCCGCCTCGTGGACGACGCGGACGAGAGCGGCCGCCGACTCCGGGTCGTCGACATTGCCGGGGCGGTGGAGGGTGGCGACGAGATAGTCCTCCGGCATGCCGAGCGCCGCCCGCGCCCGCTCGGCGTCCAATTGGTGCAGGTGCGCCAGCAGGGTGTCGATCATGGGGTTGCCGACGAGGTGGATGCTCTCCGTCGGGGCCCCCTCGCGAGCCAGGTGCGCCACGGCGTCGGCGCTGGTGCATAGGAGGAGGTCGGAGAGGCGATCGGTGACGATCCGGTTGATCTCCTCGGGCATGGATCGGTCGAAGCTGCGCAATCCGGCCTCGACGTGGGCCACGGGGATCCCCAGCTTGCTGGCGGCGACGGCGGCCGCGAGCGTGGAGTTCACGTCCCCGTACACGATGACCATCTCGGGGCGGGTCAGGACCATCTCCTGCTCGAGGCCCACGAGCACGGCCGCGGTCTGCTCCCCGTGGCTGCCCGACCCCACCCCGAGGTTGAGATCCGGGGCCGGGAGGGACAGCTCGCGGAAGAACACCTCCGACAGCCGGTCGTCGTAGTGCTGACCGGTGTGCACGAGCCGCTGACGCACCCCCGCCTCGGCGAGGGCGGCGATCACCGGCGCAGCCTTGGGGAAGTTGGGGCGTGCTCCCGTCACGTGGAGCAGGGTCATCGGTGCCTTTCGCTACTCTGAGGTCTCTCAGGCCTCGCTGCCGCTGTCCTGGGTCGGCGTGCTGGGTCGGCGTGCTGGGTCGGCGTGCTGGGTCGGTACCGGTCGGCTGTGCTGGGTCGGCGTGCTGGGCCGCTGTCGAGGGGTCCTGGACGTGTCCCCCCGGGGGTGGACGGACCTACTATCCCAGACCGAGGAGGTGCCCATGGGCGGTGCGGGCCCGCGTGGCGCGCTCGCCGCGAGGATCTCCCGCAACCTGCCGCTGGCTCTCACCGGGGCGGCTCGCCGCTTCGCCGAGGATCCCTGGCGGGGCCGCGTCGCCCTCGAACGAGCGTGGCGCCGCGCCGCGGGCCGCTCGGCCGGTGCCCCCGGCGACCGACTGCGCCGGGCGGTGGCGCTCGACGACCTGGCCGGCGCGCGGGAGGCGGTGGCCGCCCTCGCCCCCGACGACCCCGCACGCCCGTCCGCCGAGCTGGCGCTGCTGCTGCTGGAGGGCAACCTCGACGAGGTCCTGCGCTCCGCTCCCGACGAGCCCCGCTCGCGGCCCTGGCGACGGGCCGCGCGGCGCCAGGCGCGGGCGCTGGGGTCTGCGCTGCCGGTGGAACTGAGCGGGCCGCGCAGCGATCTCGCGTCGGCTTCCCGGCCCGCGGGACCGCCGGCGGGCCGGCCCCGCATCCTCCACGTGGTCACGAACTCACTTCCGCTCACGCAGGCGGGCTCGACGATCCGCACCCAGGGCATGGTCCGGGCCCAGCGCCAGGCCGGGTGGGATGCCCGTGTCGCGACGCGACCGGGCTACCCGGTGCTGCACGGAGACCTCGACGCGGCCCCCGTGGAGTGGGTGGACGGCGTGCCTTACCACCGGCTGCTGCCGTGGGTCATGCCGGACGCGCGAGGGGTCGATCGGGAGTACCGCCGGCTGCTCGATGCCCTCGTGGCCGATCTCGATCCCCACGTGCTCCACGCCGCGTCGGATCACGTGAATGCCCGCGCCGCGCTCGAGGTGGGCCGCGCCCGCGGCCTTCCCGTGGCCTACGAGGCGCGCACCTTCTTCGAGGACACCTGGCTGGCAGCTCACGGCGGCGAGGCATCGCGAGGCAGCGACGTCTACAGGCTGCTCCGGCAACGCCACACCGAGGTGCTCCTCGCCGCTGACGTGGTGACCACGCTCAGCGAGGCCATGCGCGGGGAGATCATCGCCCGCGGGGCGCAGCCCGAGCGGGTCGTGGTGACGCCCAATGCCGTCGACCCGGCGTTCCTGGAGCCCCGCGTGCCCGCGATGGCGGCGCGCGCCCGGCTGGGCCTGCCCGAGGCGCTCTGGGTCGGCTCGATCGCGACGTTCCAGCGCTACGAGGGACTGGAGACGCTGGTCGATGCCGTCGCCGTACTCCGGGAGTCCGGCTGCGATGCGCGGGTGCTGCTGGTGGGCGACGGACCCGCCCTGCCGGAACTGCGGGACCGGGCCGAGGCCCGCGGGGTCCCGCTTGCCGCCCCGGGCCGGGTCCCCTTCGGCGAGGTGCTGCGCTTCTACGACGCCCTCGACGTCTTCGCCCTGCCGCGATCGGCGACGGCGCTCAATGATCGGGTGACGCCCCTGAAGCCGCTCGAGGCGCAGGCGCGGGGGCTGCCGGTCGTCGGCAGCGACCTCCCCGCCGTGCGCGAGGTGGTCGCGCCCGGGTCCCCTCTCGTGCCCGCGGGGGACGCACTCGCCCTGGCGGCGGACCTCGCGGCGCTGGAGGACCCGGGGGTGCGCGCCCGGCGCGGGCAGGAGGCGCGCGCGTGGGTGGCCTCGTGTCGCACGTGGCCGTACGTGACCGGGGCGTATCGGGACGCGTACGCTGCTCTCGGGATTCCCGTGGGGGCGTCGGGACGCCCGTAGGACACCGCCCGGCGCCGATCCAGACTGGCCCGGGCCGGCTCGACGGCAATCCGGGCCGGCAGCCCGGGCCGGCCGGCAGTGGTGCCGAGCGGGACGAACAGGACGAACGGGACGAGACGGCGCTGAAGGAAGTGGACATGTCGGTCGACGTGGTCGTGATCGGACTCGGCTATGTCGGGCTGCCGCTCGCCCAGGAGGCGTCCCGTTCCGGCCTCTCCGTGCGGGGCCTGGACCTCTCCGAGGGCGTGGTCGCCGGGCTCAATGCCGGCCGCTCCCACGTCGACGATCTCTCCGATGACGACATCCGGGCGATGCTCGCCGCGGGTTTCGCCGCGACGACGGATCCCGCGATCCTCGCCGAGGCCGAGACGGTCGTCATCTGCGTGCCGACGCCGCTCACGGCGGAGGGAGGGCCGGACCTGGGGCCGGTGCTCTCGGCCACCCGGACCATCGCGGAGCACCTGCATCGCGGGCAGCTGGTGATCCTCGAGTCGACGACGTACCCGGGCACCACCGACGACGAGGTCCGCCCCGTCCTCGAGGCCACGGGCCTGGTCGCCGGGCGCGACTTCCACCTCGCCTTCAGTCCCGAGCGGATCGACCCGGGCAATCCCGTCTACGGCATGCGCAACACTCCCAAGGTCGTCGGGGGCCACACGCCGGGCTGCACCGATGCGGCGGCCGGCTTCTACGGCAGGTTCGTCGACACCGTCGTGCCCGCGCGCGGCACCCGCGAGGCGGAGATGGCGAAACTGCTCGAGAACACCTACCGGCACATCAACATCGCCCTCGTCAACGAGATGGCCCGCTTCTGCCACGAGCTCGACATCGACCTGTGGGACGTCATCGACGCTGCCCGGAGCAAGCCGTTCGGGTTCCAGGCCTTCTACCCCGGACCCGGCGTCGGTGGCCACTGCATCCCGATCGACCCGAACTATCTGTCCTACCAGGTGCAGGCCAAGCTGGGGTACCCGTTCCGCTTCGTCGAACTCGCGCAGGAGATCAACGCGGGCATGCCGGCGTACGTCGTCCGGCGCATCCAGGACGTCCTCAACGAGGAGGGCCGCGCGCTGAGGGGCTCGCGGATCCTGCTGCTCGGCGTCACCTACAAGCCCGACATCGCCGACCAGCGCGAGTCGCCGGCCAAGCCGATCGCCGCGCAGCTCATCGACAAGGGGACCGACGTGGTGTTCCACGATCCCCACGTCGACAGCTGGAGCGTGGGTGGCGCGACGCTGACACGCGTGGAGGACCTCGACGCTGCCCTCGCGAGCGCCGATCTCGCGGTGCTGCTGCAGAACCACTCTTCGTACGACGTCGACGACCTTGCCGGCAGGAGCCGCAGACTGTTCGACACGAGGGGAGTGGCGACGCACACGAAGGCGGTGCGGCTCTGATCGTCATCGACGGCCGGGAGGTCGACGGCGAGGAGCTGGCGCGGTCGGCGGGTCTGCGTCCCGTCAACAGTCGCCCGCCGTTCTTCTCGTATGTCGCGAGCCTGTGGCAGCGCCGGATCTTCATCCGCGCCTTCGCCAAGGCCAGCGTCGACAAGCAGAACACGAAGAGCCGGCTCGGCCAGTTCTGGCAGGTCATGGACCCCGTGCTCACCATGGCCCTGTACTGGTTCCTCTTCGGCTTCCTGCTCGGCGGGCGGGGAAGCGTCGAGAACTACACCGGGTTCCTCGCGGCGGGCGTCTTCACGTTCGCCCTGATCCGGCAGTCCATCACCGCGGGATCTCGTTCCATCTCCGGCAACGAGGGGCTCATCCGATCGATCCACTTCCCGCGCGCCGTCCTCCCGATCGCGGTGGTGTTCAAGCAGCTCCGGGTGTTCTACTTCGCGATCCCCATCATGCTGGTGATCCTCCTCATCACGGGGGAGCCCATCACGTGGCAGTGGCTGCTCGCACCGGTCGTCCTCCTGCTCATCGTGATGTTCAGCATGGGCATGGCGTTGGTCATGGCACGCATCGTGGCCACGGTCCAGGACATCTCCGAGGTGCTGCCGTACCTCCTGCGCATCTGGGGCTACATGTCGGGGGTGATGATCCCCATCGCCGACCGCCTGGACCGGCTCGGCGTGCCGTCCTGGGCGGTCTTCCTCATCGAGGTGAATCCGGGAACGGTGTACCTCAACTGCATGCGCGACGCCCTGATGCAGTCGTACTTCTCCCCGGGCGGGATCGTCAACTGGTACCTCGCCGTCGCCTGGGCGGTGTTCA
Organism: bacterium; assembly: GCA_046096085.1. Classification (GTDB taxonomy): domain Bacteria; phylum Actinomycetota; class Actinomycetes; order S36-B12; family S36-B12; genus Mxb001. The sequence continues at coordinate 2,411 of JBJTJS010000177.1, read as the reverse complement.
TGCTGCCGTTCGGCCTGTGGTTCTTCTGGCGGGCGGAGGATCGCTATGGCCGCGGCTGAGGCTCCGGCGACCGCCGAGGCGCCCATCAAGGTCGTGGTCGACGACCTCCACATCGTCTACCGGGTCTGGACGATGCCCGACCAGGGCTCCCCGGGCCGGCAGCGCTTGTGGGACCGCCTCAAGCGCCGGCGCCCGCTCGCCGTGAAGCGCGAGATCCACGCGCTGAGAGGCGTGTCGTTCGTGGCCCGCCAGGGCGAGGCGATCGGCGTCATCGGCAAGAACGGCGCCGGCAAGTCCACGCTGATGCAGGCCATCGCAGGGCTGCTCCCCGCCAGTTCGGGTGCCGTGTACGCCGACGGCCAGCCCACGATGCTCGGGGTCAGCTCCGCGCTCATGCAGGCCCTCCCCGGCTCGCGCAACGTCGAACTCGGCCTGCTCGCGCTCGGGCTGAGCCCCGAGGAGATCCGCGAGAAGTACGACGGGATCGTCGAGTTCAGCGGCATCGGCTCGGCGATCAACATGCCCATGAAGACGTACTCGTCGGGGATGAGCGCGCGCCTGAAGTTCGCGATCGCCTCCTCCGTGAGCCACGAGATCCTCCTCATCGACGAGGCTCTCGCCACGGGCGACGGCGAATTCGTGAAGCGCAGCGGCGAGCGCATCCGCGCCCTGCGCGACGAGGCGGACACCATCTTCCTCGTGAGCCACTCCATGGGGGCCATCCGCTCGACATGCGACCGCGTGCTGTGGCTCGACGAGGGACGCATCATCGCCGACGGCCTTCCCGACGACATCGTCCCCGCCTACGAGGAGCGCTTCGGGCTGAAGTCCAAGAAGGCGAAGCGCGAGCGACGCCGCAAGCGGCGGGAGCGCCACGCACGGGGCACCGACGACGCGCCCGAATCCGGGAGGCGCCGCAGGCGCCCACCGCGCGAGCCCGGGGCCGACGACGACCAGCGCGCCCGCCGGCGCCGCCGACGCTCCTAGGGATCGCGCGTGCGCATCCTCGTCGTGGCCACCGTCCAGCATCCCCTCGACGCCCGCGTATGCGCCCGGGAGATCGGCGCGCTGCTCGCCGCGGGGCACGAGGTGACCTACGCCGCCCCCTTCCACGATGTCGGCGTCACCCCCCCGGCGGGCGTTCGCCCCATCGACGTGCCTCGGGCGCAGGGACGTCGCCGGGCCGCGGCGTTCCGCGCGGCTCGCCGCGTCCTGCGACGGCAGGCGGCGAGTCACGATGTGGTGCTCGTGCATGGCCCGGAGGTCATGATGGCGGCCGCTGGCGTCGCCCATCCGTGCATCGTGTGGGACGTCCACGAGGACACCGGCGCGGCCCTCGGGATGAAGCCATGGCTCCCGGCCGCGCTGAGGCCCCTCGCAGCGCGCGGGATCGATTCCGCGGAGTCGTTCGCCTCCCGGCGGCATCGGCTCATCATCGCGGAGGCGGCGTACGCCGCTCGATTCCCCGACGCCGAGCCGGTGCTCGTGCCGAACACCCCGGTCGTGCCGGAGCACGTGTCTCCCTCGACGCGGGGCCGTGCGGTCTATGTCGGCGACCTCACGGTGGCACGGGGGGCCGAGGAGATCATCGAGGTGGGCAGGATCCTCGCCCCCGACATCGGCGTCGAGGTGATCGGCGCGGCACGCGCGCCCTTGGCCGAGCGGCTGAGCGCGGCGTCGTCGGCCGGCTGGATCGACTGGCGCGGCTACCTTCCCAACGAGGCCGCGCTGGCCCGGGTGGACGGGGCCTGCGCGGGTCTCGCCCTGCTGCACGACGAGCCGAACTACCGCCATTCGATGCCCACCAAGCTCTACGAGTACCTCGCTCGGGGGGTTCCCTTCGTGTCGACGCCGCTTCCCCTCGCCCGCCGCCTGGCCGAGGATAGCGGCGGCGGGATCATCGTCCCGTATGGCGACGCACCGGCCGCTGCGGACGCGGTGCGCGCGCTCCACGATGACGATGCCCGCCGCCGGACCATGGCGCAGTCAGGGCACGCATGGGTGTCGGAGCACGCGAGCTGGGAGCGCGATGGGGAGTGCTTCGTCAGGCAACTCGAAGACTGGGCCGCTGCGGGCGCACGCGGCGCGCCTGACGGCCCAGCGCGCTGATCCCGGCGATGACCTCCGCGGGAGCGACGGCATCGCGGCCCATCCGGTAGGCGCCGACCGCCGCGAAGGCGACGGCCGCACCCCACAGCAGCCCCGCAGCCCCCGGATTGCGATGGCGGGCCAGGACACCCGCCGCCCCGAGGGCGGCCGCGGCGAGCACCGGGACCGTGATCTCCGGTGATGCTGCGGCGACGTCGGGCTCGGGGGCGCGATGGGCACCGCGGGACGGACGGGCGCCCGAGGGCCCGCCGGACTGGCCGGCGGGGCGGCCCGGGCGCGTGCGTGCCTGACCGGCCGCGGGC
>JBJTJS010000176.1:0-3576 GCA_046096085.1 bacterium | reverse complement strand
GCGCGAGGGATTCGAGCTCACCGTGGGCAAGCCGCAGGTGGTCACCCGCGTGATCGACGGCAAGGTGCACGAGCCGATCGAGCGCCTCACCGTCGACATCCCCGAGGACTACCTGGGCGTCGTCACCCAGCTCATGGCGCTGCGCAAGGGGCGCATGGAGCAGATGGTCAACCACGGCACCGGCTGGATCCGCATAGACTACCTCGTGCCCGCGCGCGGCCTCATCGGGTTCCGCACAGAGTTCCTCACCGAGACGCGCGGCACCGGGCTGCTGCACCACGTCTTCGATCGCTACGAGCCCTGGCACGGCGAGCTGCGCACGCGCCCCACCGGGTCGCTCGTCGCGGACCGGCGCGGCATGACGACCGGATTCGCGCTGGCCAACCTGCAGGAGCGCGGCACGATGTTCGTCGGGCCCGGCACCGAGGTCTACGAGGGGATGATCGTGGGGGAGAACTCCCGCGCCGACGACCTCGACGTCAACCCCACCAAGGAGAAGAAGCTCACGAACATGCGCTCCTCCACCGGGGACATCCTCGTGCCGCTCATCCCGCACCGGGTGCTCTCCCTGGAGCAGGCCCTGGAGTTCTGCCGGGACACCGAGTGCGTCGAGGTCACCCCGGCCGCCGTGCGGATCCGGACCGTCCAGCTGGCCGCCACCGACCGCGCCAAGGCCCGGTCGAGGTCGGGGTCCGCCCGGCCGTAGCGGGCGCCCTCTCCTCACGAGGATCGCGATCAGGTCACGATCCGGGGCGGTATTCCGGGGGGGTCCCGGGAGCCCCGGATCCCGGCGTACAGTGCGACCGGGTCGTCAGGTCGGCCCGGGGCTGTTGGCGGCTAGGGGAGGTGAGCGTGGCGACCACCGAGGCACTGGGGGCCACCGCGACCGAGCCCCCGGAGGGCCCCGAGGAGATCAAGGGGCGTTCGCTGTCCCAGATCGCCTGGGGTCGGCTGCGGCGGGACAAGGTCTTCATCGCCTCCTGCATCATCCTGCTCGTCGTCGTCCTGGTGGCGATCTTCGCGCCGTTCATCACCGGCCTCATCGGCGTGGACCCGTACTCCCTGGACAAGGAGGCGATCAGTTCCTCCGGCGGCAAGCCCAACGGCCCCTGGGGGGGAGCGAGCCTGGACCACCCGCTCGGGGTGGAGTGGGGCACCGGACGCGACATCCTGGCCCGGCTGCTCTACGGGCTGCGCATCTCCCTGCTCATCGCCACGACGGCCACGATCCTCGTCGTCATCCTCGGCACCCTCTTCGGCGTGATCTCCGGCTACGTCCGCGGGTTCACCGATGCTGCCATCGGCCGCTTCATGGACCTCATCCTCGCCTTCCCCTTCCTCCTCATCATCCTCGCGCTCTCAGGAGCCATGACCCAGCGGCTCACCGATCTCGGGGTGCCGGAGGGCAATGCCTCCCGCATCACCTACCTCATCCTCGTCCTCGGCATCTTCGGGTGGCCCTACCTCGCGCGCATCGTCCGCGGCGAGGTGCTGAGCCTGCGCGAGCGGGAGTTCGTGGAGTCCGCGATCGCCATGGGCGCGAGCTCGACCCGCATCATCTTCCGCGAGATCCTGCCCAACCTCTGGGCGCCGATCCTCGTCTACGCGACGCTGCTGCTGCCGACCTACATCGCGGTCGAGGCCGCCCTGTCCTTCCTCGGCGTGGGGATCCTGCCCCCCGAGCCGTCGTTCGGCGCCATGCTGTCGGAGAGCGTGCAGTTCTTCCAGCTCGTGCCCAGCTACCTGTTCATTCCCGGGACCGTGCTCGTCATCGTCGTCGTGGCCTTCAACCTGGCCGGCGACTCGGTGCGCGACGCACTCGATCCCAAGGCGGTGAAGTGATGCCGCGCTCAGGCTCCCGTCAGACACCGATCGGCCCGATGGGGCCGGGGGAGGAAGGTCACACCCGGTGACCATCGGTGCACCAAAGGAGGAAATATGGTGAAGTCGAAGGCGACCCTCGCGATCGGTATCGCGACGGGTGCGCTCGTTCTCGCCGCCTGCGGCGGCTCGTCCGACAGTGGGTCGTCCAGCCCGTCGGCGAGCGCGTCGCAGGGAGGCGAGGCCAGCTCCAGCTCCGAGGCGTCACCCAGCGAGGCTCCGGCCCCGTCGGGCGATGGGCAGGCTGGCGGAACCCTCACGATCCTGAGCCCGGCCGAGCAGTTCCTCACGCTCGACCCCCAGGTCATCTACACGGGCGAGGACCTCGGCTTCCTCGGCGCCACGATCATGCGCTCGCTGACCGCCTACCAGGTCGCCCCGGGCGACGCCGAGGGCACCACGCTCGTGCCCGACATGGCGACCGACACGGGCACGGCCAGCAATGACGGCAAGACCTGGCAGTTCACGCTGCGCGACGGCAGGAAGTGGGAGGACGGCTCGCCGGTCACCTGCGAGGACGTCGCCTACGGCACGTCCCGGCAGTTCGACGTCGGCCTCGCCGAGGGCGGCCCGGTGTACGCGGTCACCTACCTCGACATCCCCGTCGACAAGGACGGCAACTCCGAGTACAAGGGCCCGACGGACGGCACCGGCCAGGAGCTGTTCGACAAGGCCGTCTCCTGCGATGGCAACACCATCACCTTCAACCTCAACCAGTCCGTGCCGGACTTCAACTACGCGGTGACCCTCGGGTTCAGCGCGGTTCCGGCCGGCATGGCGACGGGTCCGGAGTACGCCGACAAGCCGATGTCCAACGGCCCGTACAAGATCCAGGAGTACGCCAAGGGCAAGGGCGGCAAGCTGGTGCTCGTGCGCAACGAGAACTGGAGCCCGGACGCCGACCCGTACCGCAAGGCCTACCCGGACTCGTGGGTCGTGAACTTCGGCATCGAGGAGTCGGTGGCCGACCAGCGCGTGATCCAGAGCTCGGGCGAGGACGAGTTCGCCATGGTCCAGGGCATCACGACGGCCTCCCTGCCGATCGTCTTCGAGGACCCGACGTACGAGTCGCGGCGCATCGACGCCTACGACCCGTACACCATCTACGCTGCCGTCAACGCGCAGAAGGTGCCGGACCAGAAGTGCCGCCAGGCCATCGGCGTCGCCCTCGATCGCGAGGCGCTGCGCCTCAACGCGGGCGGTGACTACGCCGGCGACTTCGCCGACGGCGCCGTGAAGCCCAACATCGGCATCGACTACGCGCCCACGGGCCTGTGGGACGGCCTCCTCGGCCAGCCCGTGCCGCCGACCGGCGATCCGGAGTTCGCCAAGAAGCTGCTCTCCGAGGGCAAGGACTGCCCGACCGAGATCACGCTCGACTACGCGCAGAGCGAGGACAGCGACAAGGCTGCCGCGATCTGGGTGGAGTCGCTGGCCCGTGCGGGCATCACGGTGAAGCCGAACCCCAGCGAGCGCGGCCCGTACTACGGCGTCGTGTTCAAGGACGGCAACGAGGTCATGCTGGGTGGCTGGGGCGCTGACTGGCCCAATGCCTCCACGGTGATCCCGCCGCTGTTCGTCCAGGGCTGGAACCTCTCCCAGGTGGACGACAAGGCCTTCAACGAGAAGGTCAAGGCGGCTTCGGTCGAGCTCGACCGCGACACCCAGGCCACCCTGTGGGACGAGGTGAGCAAG
>JBJTJS010000175.1:0-4116 GCA_046096085.1 bacterium | reverse complement strand
GTACTGCGGCCCCGAGGGCTGGGGCAGCACCTGCGTGGGGTGCTCCTCCGGCGGCGCCACCGGGGCGCCCGCCGCCGGTGCATCCGGGGCCGGCGAATCCGGGACCGAGGAGTCGCTGCCCGCGGAATCGGGGGCCGGCGCGTCGCTGGCCCATGCGGGAGGGAGGTTCGGCCCGGCGCTGACCGGGGTCTCGGCGCTGTCCGGGGTCTCGGCGCTCATGAACCCACCCTACGCGCGATGTCCAGCGCACAAGGGGACCGCCCGGCACCCACGACGGGGTACCGGGCGGTCCTCATGCCCCAGGGGCAGGCTGTGCGGCCTAGCGTGAGTAGCCGCCGTAATCGAACTCCTCCAGCGGCACGGCCGGTCCCGACACGGCACCGAAGCCGGCGTAGTCGAAGTCGTCGTAGCCGGTGAAGCTCGCGTACATCGCGGCCTTGGCCTCCTCGGTGGGCTCGACCCGCACGTTGCGGTACACGGGCATGCCCGTGCCCGCCGGGATGAGCTTGCCCAGGATGACGTTCTCCTTGAGTCCGAGCAGGGGGTCGCTCTTGGCGTGGATGGCCGCGTCCGTGAGGACCCGCGTGGTCTCCTGGAAGGAGGCCGCGGAGAGCCAGGACTCCGTGGCCAGCGATGCCTTGGTGATGCCCATGAGCTCGGGTCGGCCGGCCGCCGGCGTGCCACCCTCGGCCACGACCCGGCGGTTCTCCGCCTCGAAGAGGCCGCGCTCCACGAGTTCGCCGGTGAGGAAGTCGGAGTCGCCCGAGTCGATGATGGTGACCCGCTTGAGCATCTGGCGGACGATCACCTCGATGTGCTTGTCGTGGATCGACACGCCCTGCGACCGGTAGACCTCCTGAACCTGGTCGACCAGGTGCAGTTGCACCTGGCGCTGGCCGAGGATGCGCAGCACCTGCTTGGGATCGACCGCGCCGACCGTGAGCTGCTCGCCGACGCCGACGTGGCTTCCGTCCTCCACGAGCAGGCGCACCCGCTTGGACACGGTGTACGCGATCTCCTCCGAGCCGTCATCGGGGACGACGACGACCTTGCGCGCCTTGTCCGACTCCTCGATGCGCACGCGCCCGGCGACCTCGCTGATCGGGGCGACGCCCTTGGGGGTGCGGGCCTCGAAGAGCTCGACGACGCGGGGAAGACCGTGGGTGATGTCCTCGCCCGCGACGCCTCCGGTGTGGAAGGTGCGCATGGTGAGCTGGGTGCCCGGCTCGCCGATGGACTGGGCGGCGATGATGCCGATCGCCTCCCCGACGTCCACGAGCTTGCCCGTGGCCAGGGAGCGGCCGTAGCACATGCCGCAGGTGCCCACCTTGCTCTCGCAGGTGAGGACCGAACGCACCCGGATCTCGTCGACCCCCGCCTCGGCGATGCGCGCGAGGACCTCCATGTCGAGGTCCGTGCCGGCGGGCGCGACGACCTGGCCGTCCACCTCGACGTCGCGTGCCAGGACACGGGTCGCCACTGAGGTGTCGAGGTTGTCCACGAGTCGCAGCCCGCCATCGCCGGGCTCGGCAATGGTGACGGCAAGCCCCCGGTCGGTTCCGCAGTCCACCTCGCGGATGATGACGTCCTGCGAGACGTCCACGAGACGCCGCGTGAGGTAGCCGGAGTCCGCGGTGCGCAGGGCGGTGTCGGCGAGGCCCTTCCGGGCGCCGTGGGTGGAGATGAAGTACTCCAGGACCGACAGTCCCTCGCGGAAGTTCGACTTGATCGGGCGGGGGATGATCTCGCCCTTCGGGTTGGCCACCAGGCCGCGCATGCCGGCGATCTGGCGGACCTGCATGAAGTTACCGCGGGCGCCCGAGTCGACCATCATGAAGACGGGGTTCTCGCGCGGGAAGTTGTCCTGCATCGCCCGTGCGACCTCGTCGGTGGCGCGCGTCCAGATCTCGATGAGCTCCTGACGGCGCTCGGAGTCGGTGATGAGGCCACGCTCGTACTGCGCCTGCACCTTCGCCGCGCGCTCCTCGGCCGCCGCGAGCAGCTCCGCCTTCTGGGGCGGAGTCACGACGTCCTCGATCGAGATCGTGACGCCGCTGCGGGTGGCCCAGTGGAAGCCGAGCTCCTTGAGGGCGTCGAGCGTGCGGGCCACCTCGACCTTGGGGTAGCGGTCGGCGAGTTGGTTGACCAGCGCCCCGAGAGCCTTCTTGTCGACCTGGAAGTCGACGTAGGGGTAGTCCGCGGGCAGTGCCTCGTTGAACAGTGCCCGTCCCAGGGTGGTGGTGACCTCGAAGGGATCGCCCTCGACCCAGCCCTCGGGAGCCTCGAAGCCCTCCGGAGGCACGACCCCGGAAAGCCGCAGCCGCACCGGCTCCTGCAGGGACAGGTCGCCGAGGTCGAAGGCCATGCTGGCCTCGGACGTCGAGGAGTAGGACTTCATCTCCTCACTCGACCCCGCTCCCCCGGTGGTCATGGTGTAGATGCCGAGCACCATGTCCTGGGTCGGCGTGGTGATCGGGCGGCCGTTGGCCGGGGACAGGATGTTGTTGCTCGACAGCATGAGGATGCGGGCCTCGGCCTGGGCCTCGGCCGACAGCGGCAGGTGCACGGCCATCTGGTCGCCGTCGAAGTCGGCGTTGAACGCCGTGCAGACCAGCGGGTGGATCTGGATGGCCTTGCCCTCGATGAGCTGCGGCTCGAACGCCTGGATGCCCAGTCGGTGGAGCGTGGGCGCCCGGTTGAGGAGCACGGGATGTTCCGCGATGACCTCCTCGAGCACATCCCACACCACGGGGCGGGAGCGCTCGACCATGCGCTTCGCGGACTTGATGTTCTGTGCGTGGTTGAGGTCGACCAGGCGCTTCATCACGAAGGGCTTGAAGAGCTCGAGCGCCATCTGCTTGGGCAGTCCGCACTGGTGCAGCTTGAGCTGGGGACCCACGACGATGACCGAGCGACCGGAGTAGTCGACGCGCTTGCCCAGGAGATTCTGGCGGAAGCGGCCCTGCTTGCCCTTGAGCATGTCGGACAGGGACTTCAGGGGCCGGTTGCCCGGGCCGGTCACGGGTCGCCCGCGACGGCCGTTGTCGAACAGCGCGTCGACGGCCTCCTGGAGCATGCGCTTCTCGTTGTTCACGATGATCTCGGGCGCGCCGAGGTCCAGGAGCCGCTTCAACCGGTTGTTGCGGGTGATCACGCGTCGGTAGTCGTCTTTGCGGTCGCTCGTGGCGAAGCGGCCGCCGTCGAGCTGGACCATCGGGCGGAGGTCCGGCGGGATGACCGGGATCGCGTCGAGCACCATGCCCAGCGGCGAGTTGGTGGTGTTGAGGAACGCCGACACCACCTTCAGGCGCTTGAGCGCACGGGCCTTGCGCTGGCCCTTGCCACTGCGGACGATCTCGCGCAGCTTCTCCGCCTCGGCCTCGAGGTCGAAGGTCTCGAGCCTCTTCTGGATGGCCGCCGCGCCCATGCCGCCGTCGAACCAGCGGCCGTAGCGGTCGCGCATCTCGCGATCGAGCAGCTCGTCGCCCTCGAGGTCCTGCACCTTGAGGGTGCGGAAGCGGTCGAACACCCGGTCGAGGCGGTCGATCTCGGCGTCGGCACGACGGCGCACCGAGGCCATCTCACGCTCGGCGGCCTCGCGCACCTTGCGGCGTACGTCCGCCTTGGCCCCCTCGTCCTCGAGCTCGGCGAGGTCGGCCTCCATCTTCTTGGCGCGGGCGTCGATGTCAGCGTCGCGGCGCTTGGCGATCTTGCCCTTCTCGACGGACAGCTCCGCCTCGAGGCTGGGCAGCGCCTCGTGGCGTCCCTCCTCGTCGACGCTGGTGATCATGTAGGCGGCGAAGTAGATGACCTTCTCGAGGTCCTTGGGCGCCAGGTCGAGCAGGTATCCGAGCCGGCTGGGCACGCCCTTGAAGTACCAGATGTGCGTGACCGGAGCGGCGAGCTCGATGTGGCCCATGCGCTCACGGCGGACCTTGGCGCGGGTCACCTCGACGCCGCAGCGCTCGCAGATGATCCCCTTGAAGCGCACGCGCTTGTACTTGCCGCAGTAGCACTCCCAGTCGCGCTGGGGCCCGAAGATCTTCTCGCAGAACAATCCGTCCTTCTCGGGACGAAGCGTGCGGTAGTTGATCGTCTCTGGCTTCTTGACCTCAC
>JBJTJS010000174.1:0-3433 GCA_046096085.1 bacterium | reverse complement strand
CCCCACCTGACCCCGCCACTCAACGCAGAGGTGGACGGGATGGTCGGACCGGGCGCGTAGCCTGCGAGCGTGGCCAAGCCCAGCGTCTCCTATGCCTGCACCTCCTGCGGTGCGACGTCTCTGCGCTGGGTCGGCCGCTGCCCGAAGTGCCAGGAGTTCGGCACCGTGGTGGAGCAGGCGCCCGCACCGACCACGAAGGCCGCCAAGACCGGCCGCGCCTCGGCCCAGGGGCGGCCCGCGCAGCCCGTGACGGAGATCGCCGAGGAGCGCGTACGCCGCATGCCCTCGGGCGCGGGTGAGTTCGACCGGGTCATCGGGGGCGGCCTGGTCCCGGGCCAGGGGGTGCTGCTCGCCGGGGAGCCCGGCGTCGGCAAGTCGACCCTGCTGCTCTCGGTGGCCCACGCCTTCGCCCAGCAGCAGCGCGGATCGGCCCTCTACGTGTCCGGTGAGGAGTCGGCCGACCAGATCGCGCTGCGCGCCCGGAGGATCGGGGCGGTGTCCGAGCGCCTGCTCATCGCCGACGACAACGACCTTTTCACGATCCTGGGCCAGATCGAGCACCACCGGCCAGCGCTCGTCGTCATCGACTCGGTGCAGACCATCGCCAGCCCCGAGCTGGAGGGCCGGGCCGGCGGGGTCTCGCAGGTCATCGAGGTCACCTCCGCCCTGACCCGCACCGCCAAGCAGCGCGGCATCCCCATCCTGCTCGTCGGGCAGTCCACCAAGGAGAACTCCATCGCCGGCCCGCGTGCGCTGGAGCACCTCGTCGACACCGTGCTCACCTTCGATGGCGAGCGTACGACGGCCCTGCGACTCCTGCGCACGACGAAGAACCGCTACGGCCCCGCCGACGAGTTCGTGTGCTTCGAGCAGACCGAGAGCGGGCTGCGCGAGGTGGCGGACCCCTCGGAGTTGTTCCGCGGCCACCGCGAGGAGCCGGTGCCGGGGCCGTGCGTCACCGTCACGATGGAGGGCCGGCGCGCGCTGCTCGCGGAGATCCAGGCGCTCGTCTCGGACAGCACGCTGTCCAACCCCCGCCGCGTCGTGACGGGCATGGACACCACGCGCATCATCACGCTCGCGGCCGTCACCGAGAAGGCCGGGCTCAAGGGGCTGTCCTCGGTCGACATCTTCGTGGCGACGGTGGGCGGGGCCCAGATCGCCGACCCGGGCGCCGACCTCGCGGTGTGCCTCGCGATCGCGTCGTCGGCGGGCGGCGCCCCCATGCCGGCCGATGTCCTCGCGATCGGCGAGGTCGCCCTGTCGGGAGACGTGCGACCCGTGCCGTTCCTGGCCCAGCGGGTCGCGGAGGCGCGCCGGCTCGGCTACCGCCGCATCCTCGTCCCCGCGGGGTCCCTCCCGCGGCTGGACACCGCCACGGTGAGCGGCTCCAAGATCACCGAGATCACCCACGTCTCCCGCGGGCTGGAGTCCCTCAATCGCATCGCCACGACCGGCCAGTGAGAGCCTGCCGCGGAGGATTCCAAGCGCCGCTCGCTAGGGAGCCAGTGGCAGCGTGTTCGAGGTCGCGCCGTTGCCGGTGAAGTAGACCCGCAGGGTCCTGCGACGGCCTTTGATCCTCTGCCGACCAAGGAGGCGCCCACCCTACGCCCCGCTCATGCGCGCAATGACGTGACAGCGCCAGCGCTCGCGCTCCATGGGCCACGCATCGTCGGTGCCGATGACCGGGATACGCTCGCCCCACCGATCACAGTCGAGGGGGAGAGGTGTCCAGCAGCGCCGATGTCGACGCACGCATGCGCGAGACACTCGCCATGGTGGCCCCTGGGACGCCGCTGCGCGACGGCCTGGAGCGCATCCTTCGCGGCAACACCGGCGGCCTGATCGTCCTGGGCCTGGACCGCTCCCTCGATCACATCGCTCGCGGTGGCTTCGCCATCGACGCGGACTTCTCGGCCACCCGTCTGCGCGAACTGGCGAAGATGGACGGCGCCATCATCCTGGAGCGCGACGCCAGCCGGATCCTGCGTGCCAACACGAACCTCTTCCCCGACCCCTCACTCCCCACAGACGAGACGGGCACCCGCCACAGCACCGCCGACCGGGTCTCCCGGCAGACCGGCATCCCGGTGATCTCGGTGAGCAAGTCGATGAACACCATCGCGGTCTACGTCTCCGGGCGCCGCCACGTCCTCGAGGAGTCCTCCGCCATCCTCGCCCGCGCCAACCAGGCCATCGCCACCCTGGAGCGCTACCGGATGCGCCTGGACGAGGTCAGCGGCACCCTGTCGGCCCTGGAGATCGAGGACCTCGTCACCGTGCGCGACGTCGCTGTCGTCGACCAGCGCATCGAGATGGTCCTGCGGATCGCGGCGGAGATCGAGGGGTACGTCCTCGAGCTCGGCACCGACGGCCGCCTGCTCACCCTGCAACTGGAGGAGCTCGTCGCCGGCGTCGACCAGGAGCGCGTCCTCGTGGTCCGCGACTACACCCCCTCGGGAGGGCGGCGCCAGCGCAAGGTGGACAACGCTCTCGCCGAGCTGGTGGCCATGTCATCCAGCGACCTGCTCGACCTCACCGCCATCGCCCGCGCTCTGGGATACCCCGCCGCCGAGGACCTGCTCGACCAGCAGACCAGCCCCCGCGGCTACCGCCTGCTCGCGCGCGTGCCCCGGCTGCCCGACGTCATCATCGACCGCCTCGTCGCCAAGTTCGCCACCCTCCAGCGCCTGCTGTCCGCCAGCATCGAGGACCTGCAGACCGTGGAGGGCGTGGGCGAGTCCCGGGCCCGCTCGGTCCGCGAGGGGCTCTCCCGGCTCGCCGAGAGCACCATCCTCGAGCGCTACGTCTAGCCCCGCCTCTGGCAGGGCCTCGGCTACTCCAGGCGGAGCCCGCTGGGGGCGCTCACGGCCTCTCCGTTGCGCCCGATCACGGAGTACTCCCCCGCCCCCACGATGGGCTGCTCCGGCGGGCACCCCGGCTCGCTTACCCGGCCATCCCAGGTCAGCTGCGTCTCGAACTCGTCCCCGCGGTCCAGGGTGATGACGTCCTCCTCCTGGCTGGGATTGCAGTCGTCGCTGGACCACAGCCCGTAGTCGCCGACGGCGATCTTGAGCTCGTTGGCCCCGGGGCCCACATCCCGGCGGCAGGGCTTGGTGCCGATGTTGGTCACCTTGAGGATGAGCTGCGGCGTGGACCCCACGGGGTAGATCGCGAGCTCGGCCTGTGCCTCCACGAGGTTGTCGTTGTCCTCGCCGGCGCGGATCTCGTTCGGCTGGGTGGGGCTCGGGGACTCGGTCGGCGTGGGGGCGGACGTCGGCGAGGCCGAGCCGGTCGGGGCTGCCGTGGGACTGGCGGTCGCCGTACCCGACGACTCCGTCCCTCCTCCGCCGCGACCCCAGAGGAGCCACCCCAGGACCACGAGGATGACGAGGAGCACGAGCAGGACCACGATCCGGCGGCGCCAGTCGAC
>JBJTJS010000173.1:0-2898 GCA_046096085.1 bacterium | reverse complement strand
TCCGCGAGCTGATGCCCGGAACCGCGCTCGCGGCCCCGGTCGGCGCCCTTGGTGTGGGTCTGCTTCCTTACGTCGGGTTCATCGGCGGCAGCGTCAACAACGACGTCCTGATGATGCTCCTGGCGGCTCTTCTCTTCTGGCTGCTCGCCCGGTCATTTCGACGAGGTCTGCGGCCGACTGAGGCCGCAGCGATAGCCCTCGTTGTCGTAGCCGGGTGGGCGACGAAGCCGACGCTGCTCGGGCTCCTGCCCGGAGCCGCATTCGGCCTGGTCGTCGTCCTGCGGCGCCTGTGGCTCAGCGACCGGAGAGCGGCCATCACCTCCGTGGCCGCGTTCGCCGGGGCCGCGAGCGCGGTTCCGGGCATCAGCTCGCGGAGGAACAGGAAGATGAAGAACACCGTCAGGGCGGTCATCAGGGCCGAGACCGCTCGCATCAGGGCCAGGCGCTCCAGGACGTTTGCGCCTGCCGCATCGAGCGCCAGGTAGGGGGCGGCCTGGACCGAGTAGAAGAGCGGCGGATAGGTGGACGAGGCATCGGCACCGCCGCCGTCGTCCTGGGGAAGTCCGCCCGACAGCTCCCTGTCGGCCAACGCCTGGTCGTCAACGGTCCACGGCGGCTTGCCGAAGGGATTGGAGCGGACCTTCGGGAACTCGATCGCCCGCAGCGCCGCCGCCTGCTCCGAGGACCACGCCGGGCGCCTGGTCTCGCTGGGCGAGGGCGGAGTTCCGGTCTCCGCGAGCCGCTGCACGTAGGCAAAGTGGCTCGGCTCGTCAGGGGCCTGGAAGGGCGGGTTCACGAGCGCCCAGGAAAGAGCGCTCATGAAGGCCGCCAGCGCGCACAGGCCCCCGACCAACAGTTCGCGGGACTGCCACCGCCGGGGAGCGGTCATCGGCGGGACACCGCCAGCACGACTCCCGTGCCCAGGAGAACGCCACCGAAGGCAAAGGCCAGAAACACCCACGCGCTCGCCGCTCCGAGCGGCGCAAACCTCGCCCTCTGGAAGCGCTCCCCTACGTCACCCGCGACCCCGAGCCAGGAGCTCCGCCTGGCGTCCGGATACCTGATCGACGGGCCGAACCCGGGCTTGCCGCCCACGGCAAACTCGTTGCGTCCCGTGTTGGACAGGCACATCTCGACCACCACGGACTCCGGAGCGGGGCGAGAGAACGGGACCAGCACGTCCTGCCCCTCCCGAAACCTCGCCCTGCCGGCGATGACCGGCACCCGTGCCCTGAGGCCCTGCACCGAGATCGAGTTTCCGGTCGCACGCCCGTATGCCCCGAGGGTCAACTGAACTCCGGTCGCCCCGGCTGGAACCCGCTCACGCTGGACGCAGAGCCTGCCCCCGGGCTCTACCGGGCTAAGGAAGGCTTCGGGTGCAAAGCCTGACGAGGGGGCCCGGGCCGGGCGGTCGAGAGCAAGCCACACAACTGCGCCGAGTGCCATGAGGGCGAGCAGCAGGGCGGCAAATCGCGTGGGAGTCATTCAGGCAACCGGGGGTCAGGGCTGATGGCGGGCGACCGGCTCCACCTGCAGGCTCCCGGCGCTCGCAGCCACGGAGAGGATCGCACGCGCACACCGCGCCCGCTGCACGCAGGCTGCCCGGGGCACGGCGGCCGCGCCGTCTCCCCGGGGGAACCGACAACTATCCTCGTCCCGAGCCGTGCCTACCGAGACTCCTCCAGCAAGGCCGGGAAGCGGAATCCCGGACGAGGCCCACCCCACGCCGCTGCCGTCGTCCCGCGTCGTTGGCACCGACCTCGTGCTCGGCACCTACGAATCGGTGATGGACTGGATGGACGAGGCCGTGGCGTCGAAGTCGACGCAGCGCCTCAGCGCCGCCAGCGTTCACCTGGTGATGGTGGCCCGTGAGGACCCCGAGACCAGCAACGCCCTCGCCGGCTGCGTAACGGTGCCCGACGGCCAGCCGCTCGTCTGGGCCCTGAGGGCGGTGGGGCACCCCGAGGCTTCGCGGATCTACGGGCCGGAGCTCATGGACCGCTATTGCCGGCGTTCCTCGCAGACCGGGACCAGGATGTTCCTCTACGGAGGCCGTGACCAGGCCTCCCTCGACCTGCTCCAGGCTCGCCTCAAGGCGCGCCACCCCGGTCTCGAAATTGTGGGTTCGTACTGCCCTCCCTTCAGGCCCCTCGACTTCGTCGAACGCCAGGAGGTTGTGACCGCCGTGGCGGAGTCGGAGGCCGACGTCGTATGGGTGGGAGTAGGGCAGCCCAAGCAGGAACACTGGATGGCCGAGATGAAGGACGAGATCGGTCCGGTACTGATGGTCGCGGTTGGCGCCGCCTTTGACTTCCACGCCGGCATCGTCAGGCAGGCCCCGACCTGGATGCAAGGCACCGGGCTCGAGTGGCTCTACCGGCTCACCAAGGAGCCCCGAAGGCTCTGGTCACGCTACGCCCGTTACAACCCTCTCTTCATAGGTGCCTTCCTGCGCGAGTACCTGCGACGCCGCCCGGCCGACAGGTGACCGGGCCCACCATCAGCGTGGTGATCCCCACGCACAACCGTGCCGAGGACTGCCTTGTTGCGATCGATAGCGCCCTGCGGCAGACCCTGGCGCCCATGGAGGTAATCGTGGTGAATGACCATTCGACGCCAAAGGATCGATCGAGGCTCGAAGAAGGTTGCTCAGCCGATGGTCGGGTCAAGCTGATTACGAATCAGGGAAATGGTTCTCGGGGGCCGGCGGCAGCCAGGAACCTTGGGGTACGCAGCTCGCGCGGAGACTTCATCGCATTTCTTGACGACGACGATGCCTGGTTGCGCGAGAAGCTCGAACGACAGGTCCCGTGGCTGGGGGCCGGGTACGACCTGGTCTGCTCAAATGCGGTGAAGAGCTCCGGACCCAATTACTTTGGCTCGAACGCAAACCACGAG
>JBJTJS010000172.1:0-6420 GCA_046096085.1 bacterium | reverse complement strand
GACCGACGACCTGCGACGACGCCGGCGCCACCCCCCTCGGGCGCCGGCGTCGTCCATTTCCCCCATGCCCCCTTGACCGGTGCGCGACACTGGGCCCGTGGAGATCTTCGTCGCCCTCGTGGTCCTGCTCGTCCTCATCGCCATCCCCGTCATCGTCATCCTGGCCATCGTCGGGATCGTGCAGTTCAACAAGCTGCGCCGCCTCGACGTGCACTGCGATGGGGCGATGGGGGACATCGACACCCTCCTGACGAAGCGCGCCGACCTGGTGCCGAACCTGGTCGAGACGGTCAAGGGTTCCCGCGATTTCGAGGCTTCCACGATGGAGGCGGTGACGCAGGCTCGCGCCCGCACCGAGACCGCCCAGTCCGTGGACGAGAAGTCGGCGGCCGACGGTGCGCTCACCGGTGCGCTCACCCGATTCTTCGCGGTCGCCGAGGCGTACCCGCAGCTCACCGCGACGGCGGGCTTCCAGCAGCTGCAGGGGCAGTTGGCGGACCTGGAAGGGCAGTTGCAGTTCGCACGTCAGTACTACAACGACTCCGTGGTGAAGTTGAACACGGCGGTCAAGACGATCCCGTCGATGTGGTTCACCGGCGTCGCGAAGGTGGGCGAGCGCGAGTTCTACGAGGAGCCGGACGAGGGCCGGCGCAGTGCGCCCACCGTGCAGTTCTGAGTCGAGCCCGGGATTCCCGATCGCCCGGGTTTCCCGAGAGAACGCCCGGCAAAGCTCGGCGGGAATGGGTGGGCTTTTGCCGGGAATCGGTCGCGTCGTGCGCGCGCGGGGGCGCGTCGCTTGGCTAGCGTCGGCCGGGTGATGGGATCACCCGGAGCCTGCCCGGCCTGCGAGTCCGTCGATCTCCAGCGGCGCGGGGGCAAGGACTTCTGCCCCCGGTGCCACTACATCCAGCCGTGCTGCGACGGCGGGGAGTGCCTCCCCTAGGCTCACCGGATGCATGCGATCCAGGTGAGCCGCTTCGGCGGGCCCGAGGTGCTGGAGTACGTCGACGTGCCCGACCCGGAGCCCGTCGGGGGCCTGGAGGTCCTCGACGTGAGCGCCGTCGGCGTCAACTACGCCGACACCCACGCGGCCGAGAACACCTACCTGTCCGAGCAGACGCTGCCCTTCATCCCCGGCGCCGAGGTCGCGGGGACCCTCCCCGACGGTCAGCGCGTCTGCGGCTTCACCGCGGTGGGCGGCGGCGGGTACGCCGAGAAGGCGCTCGTCTCACGCGAGTCGGTGTTCCCCATCCCCGACAACGTCACCGACGCGGAGGCGCTCAGCCTCCTCGTCCAGGGCCTCACCGCCTGGCACCTGCTGCGCACCTCCGCGCGGATGGTCCCGGGCGAGTCCGTCGTGGTCCACGCCGCCGCCGGCGGCGTCGGCAGCCTCGTCGTGCCCCTGGCCCGGCTGTGGGGAGCCAGGCGGATCATCGCCGTCGCGTCCAGCGAGGAGAAGCGCGCCCAGGCCCTCGAGCGCGGTGCCGACGTCGCGGTGGACGCCGGGGCCGAGGACCTCAAGGCAGCGATCCGCGCCGCCAACGACGGAGAGCGCGTCGACATCGTGCTGGAGATGGTGGGCGGGCGCACCACCGATGCGTCGCTGGCGGTGCTCGCGCCGTTCGGCCGCCTCGTGGTCTACGGGATGGCCTCGCGCGAGGCCGCCACGCCGATCCCGCCGACATCACTCATGATCGGCTCCCACAGCGTGGTCGGCTTCTGGCTCGTCGACTGCATGAAGGTCGACCCCGTCGGCATGGTTCTCCAACCCCTGCGCGAGCTCGTGTCGCTGGTGGCCTCCGGGCAGCTTCAGCCGCTGCCCGGGCCGGAGTACCCGCTCGCAGATGCGCGCCGGGCGCACGAGGACCTCCGCGCCCGCAGGACATCGGGCAAGGTCGTGCTCGTCCCCTAGCGCTACTCAGCGGCCATGCGCGGGGAGTAGTCGAAGCTCGTCACGGTGAGGCCGTGGATGCGGACGGCGACCTCGCTGTCGAGCCGGGAGAGCAGCCACGCCGCCAGCGGTGCGTCGGCGTCGCCGAGGTACCGCTCGATGAGCGCCGGGAGGACCTCGGCGGCCCGCGAGGCGAGAAGTTCGGCACGGCCGTGGCCGCGCACGCCGTGGTAGGGCGGGGAGTCTCCGGACACCTCGAATCCGCACCGGGGGTCCGCCGCGAGCCGGCGCGCGAGCAGGGCGTCGCGCTGCGTGCAGCACCACAGTGAGCCCTCCGCGTAGAGGAACCACAGCGATTGCACGAGGGGTGCCGTGCGTCCCGCGCTCGCGATGCGGATCGGTATCACGGTGTCGCAGAGGTAGGACTCGATGGCCGCCGCGTCCCACGGCCCCGATCGGATCGTCATGGTCATGGTGCCGCTCACTCCGCTCGTGGCGTCGTCAATTCGTCAGGTGCCTATCCTCGCCAGCCCGGCGCTGTCGCGTGGGCTGTTGCGGCATGATGTCGGCCGTGTCGACCGCTGCGGCCTCCTCCGTGACCACCCGTGACCGCATCCTGCTTGCCGCCACCCTGGTCGTGGCCGTAGCTGCGGGCGCGTCGGCCTTCGCAGGGCTTCCGAGCCCCCTGGTGTTCGTCCTGTCGGCGGTCGCCCTGGCCGCGATGGCGTCCGTGGTGGGGCGCTCGGTCGACGGTCTGGCCGGCCGCCTCGGGCCCGGGGCCACCGGGATCCTCCAGTCGACCCTGGGCAACCTGCCGGAACTGTTCGTCACGCTCTTCGCCCTGCAGGCCGGGCTCTTCACCGTGGTGCAGGCGACCATCGTCGGGTCGATCCTCGCGAACATCCTGCTCGTCCTCGGGCTGGCGTTCGTCGTCGGAGGGATCCGCCATGGGGTGATGCGCTTCGCGATGGGGTCGGCGCAGAGCATCGGCATCCTGCTCCTTCTCTCGGTGGCGATCCTCGCGATCCCGACGCTCACCTCGGCGCTGCATACGCCGGCGGCGGGCTACGAGCGCGAACTGTCGGTCATCGTCGCCATCGTCATGCTCTTGGTCTTCGGACTGTCCGTCTTCGCGCAACTGCGCCCGGGGCGACTCGCCGAGGACTTCGATCGCGGGCGCCCGGGGGCGATGCGCACGGCTGACGTCGAGTCGGCGGTGGGCGAGACCGGCGGCCATGCGGGCTGGCCCTTCGCGTTCGCGGTCGTCGTGCGGGCGATCACCGGGGTGGGAGCGGCGTTCGTCTCGGACTGGTTCGTCGAGGCTCTCACGCCCACGATGGACGCCCTCGGCATCTCCGAGGCCTTCGCCGGCCTCGTCATCGTGGCGATCGCGGGCAACGCGGTGGAGAACGTCGTCGGCATCCAGCTCGCGGCGAAGAACCAGGTCGACTACGCACTGCAGATCATCCTGCAGTCACCACTGCAGGTCGCCCTCCTCGTCGCGCCCGTCCTCGTCCTGGCCGCTCCCCTCGTGGGCGCCGCGACGTTCACCCTGGTCTTCAGCCCGCTCCTCCTGGCCGTGCTGCTGCTCGGCGTCGTACTCGTGCTGTTCGTGGTCTTCGACGGCACGTCGAACTGGGTGGAGGGCGTCATCCTCGTGGGGCTGTACGCCTGCATCGCTGCCGCGTTCTGGTGGGGGTGATCCCTCGCGGGTGGCGTAGGGCACCATCACCGTCCGGTCACGCCCCGCGCGCCCGTTTGCGTCGACCGCCCGGCGCTTCGTACCGTGAAAGGCGATGAAGCGCCTCTTCCTTGTCCTGCTCGCCGCGGCCGTCGTGCTCGCGGCCTTCGTCGTCGTGCAGCCCCTGCGCGAGGCCGGGCGGGAGGCCGTCACGGCGGGCCAGGGCCTCGTCGACGCCGCTGGCGGGTTCGCGGAGGCCGCGGGGGGCGTGGTGGATGCGGCCGGTGACGTGGTCGGATCGGCGGGCGACGCGGTCGGGCAGGCCACGGACACCGTGCAGGCGGCACGCCAACTCAACGACGCATGCGACCTGGTGCGCGACGCAGTCGCCCCGGGAACGTCGCCTGAGGAGTCGGCCGCGAAGCTGGAGGAGGCCGTGTCCATCGTCGACGGCGTGGTCGCGGCCTACCCGGACCTCCCCGGGATGTCCGAGCTGGAGACGGGGCTCGCCCTGTCGAAGCAGGCGCTGGCCGCGGACCCCACCGGGCAGTCGCTCGGGGTCACCCGCGGCCAGGTCGACCAGGCCTGCTCGCGGATCCCGCCCCTGCCCTGATCACGCGCTAGCCGGTCGGCTCCGGCAGCCTCGGCGTCGGGGCGATGCACGCCTCTCCGCGACACTCCTTCAGGCGGTTCCACTCGCCCATGAGCGCGAGCTTCACCTTGAGGTAGCGGGGATCGTAGGCGACCGACTGCAACTGGTACGGGTCCTCGCGCAGGTCGTACATCTCCTCGAATCCGTCCTCGTACACCCACCAGGAGTACCGCGCCGTGCGCACTCCGTCGAAGAGGGGGAGGTTGGTCCCGTTGGCCGACTTCTGCGGGCCGCTCGACAGCAGGATGGTGCGCGACGCAAGCGGGCGGCCGCGGACGATACGGTCGACCAGGGACACCCCGTCGACCGGCCGGGTGGCCCGAACTCCGGCGAGCTCCAGCACGGTGGGGGCGACGTCGAGTTCGGACGTGATTCCCTTGACGACCTGCCGGTCGATGCCGGGGCCGCGGATGATCATCGGCAGCCGCAGCGCCGGCTCGTAGGGGAAGTACTTCCCGTAGGTGATGGCGTGCTGGCCCAGGATGTAGCCGTTATCGCCCATGAAGACGATGTAGGTGTTGTCGAGCTGCCCGGTCCTGCGGAGGACGTCGACGATGGCCGCGACCCCCTCGTCGACGGCGAGCAGGGACAACTTGCGCAAGCGGTTGTCCTCGGCGAGGTCCTCGATGACGTCGTCGGTGAGCGGCGGCAGATTTCGGACGAACGACTGCTTGTCCGACCGGTCGGCCTCGTTGAAGCTCGGGTCCTCGGGGAGCTTGATGTTGGGCAGCAGCTTCTGGTGCCGCAGTGCCGGCCGAGGTGGAATGGACTCGATGGCGATGCCCGAATCGGGGTCGGGCTTGTCGACGTCGGCCCAGCTGTCCTTCCACACGCCGTCGACGAGCGGGTACGTCTCCACGTGCGGCGCGAGGTAGGCGACCTGCAGGTAGAAGGGCTGCGGATTGCGCTCCTGCCGCAGGAGGAACTCCAGTGCCTTGGTGCTGTAGACGTCGGTTCCGTAGTCCTTGGCGGTCTCTGTGTAGAAGTCGCCGTAGACGGAGCTCGTGGACTTGCCCATGACCCACTCATTGAGGCGGTAGCCGTACATCTGGTAGGTCGAGGGGTCGGCAGATCCGTGCCACTCGCTCCACCCCGAGGGCATCTTGCGCACAGGGCGGTTGTACATGCCGTAGCCGTTGATGTACTTGCCGATGTGCGCCGTGTAGTAGCCGGCCTGGCGCAGCCAGTAGGCGACGAAGCGCTGGCCGTTGTTCTTCTCCCATGCCTCGAAGCCGCCCGACGGCGGGAAGTTGCCGTTGACCTTGGTGTTGTGCGGGTAGCAGCCGGTCATCATGACCGCGCGGGAGGGGCAGCACAGCGCGAAGGGGGTGAGCGTCTGCGTGAAGGACGCGCCCTTGTCCTGCAGCAGTGCCTTCACCGCGGGGAGGACCTTGAGGTCGTCGGCGATCATGTCGTCGGTCTGGATGATGACGAAGTTCGGGCGGTCGTCCCCGAGTGCGAGGCGCGGTGAAGGAGCGGTCTCGCTCGTCACGGGGACGGGAGCCGCCCCGGCGGGCGGAATGATCGTGGCGGCGCCGAGCGCCACGGCGAGCGCTGCAACCGCCCCATAGGTGAACGCCTTCACGGCCCCGCCTCTCAAGTGGCCCGGGGAAGCCCAGTGCCTCGGCGGGATGGCGCCACCCTAGGCGTGCCACGAGTGGGGTGTCCACCGTGCGCGCACGACAGTGCGGCAGGCTCGACGGGGTTGGGTGATCGGGAGAGGGCCATGCCCCGGAGGCTCATCCATCGGGACAGTCGCGCGGGGTCACGAGCGGCGATGTCGAGACGGCCTGCTCGCGGATCCCGCTCGCAGATCCTGTCGGTGCCGTAGGGCCTACGTGCCGGGCGCGCCAGGGATCGCCGTGCCGCCGCCGTTGGCGTTGGCTGTGCCGCCGCTGCCGGCATTCCCTCCGGAAGCGCGATCGCCACCCTTGCCTCCGGTGGCAGTGCCGTTGATGTCGCCGTCGACGAGTGCGCCACCGCCGGCCCCGCCGTTGCCTCCGTTGGCACCCGAACCCGTGCCACCGTTGCCGCCTAGTCCCCCGGTCGCCTGGGTGACACCGGTGCCCTTGGCATTGGCGATCGCGCTTCCGGAGGGAATGCCGGCAGCGGCGGCACAGCCAACGCCCACGGCGGCGGCACGGCGATCCCTGGCGCGCCCGGCACGTAGGCCCTACGGCACCGACAGGATCTGCG
>JBJTJS010000171.1:0-2387 GCA_046096085.1 bacterium | reverse complement strand
TTGGTTCGTCGCCCCTGGGGCCGGTAGAACGTGGCCATGAGCATGTGGAGGTTGACGGTGAGCGAGTTCATGATGACGACCTCGTCGGGCGATGCACCGAGGCGCCGGCCGGCCGGCTCCTTGAGATCGTCGTCGTAGTCCTTCCACGGTCGCGGTCCCTCGAGCTGCCCCTCGACGCCCCAGCGCTCCCAGCGATCCAGTTCGAGGTCGAGCGCGGCGCGCGTGGCCTTGGGCTGCAGGCCGAGGGAGTTGCCGGCGAAGTACGCGATCTCGTCGTACGCCGCCCCGGGGGCGTGCGCGGAGGGCGCCGCGTGGCCGGGGAGCTCACCCCATCGCGGGACGTGGAACTCCTCGCGCCAGCCCGGATCGGCCGCGTCGAGCGCGGCGTCGTAGTCCCGCATGGGTCAGATTCTGGTCCGTGCCGACCACAGCTCGGGGAAGGCCTGCCGCTGGAGGCTGCGCTCGAGCCAGGCCAGGCCCGCCGAGCCGCCGGTGCCCCCCTTCGCCCCCATGGCGCGGCGGACCGCCATGAGGTGCCAGTAGCGCCAGTCGCTGAACTGCTGGGCGGCGTCGGTGAGGGCCTCCGCGAGCTGCCGGAGGGGGTCGGTGCGCCCGGTGGCGCCGTACAGCTCGACCCAGGCGTCCTCGACCCCCTCGTGGGCCTCGTAGGTGGCGGAGAGGTCCCGATCGAGGACCTCGGCGGGGATCGCGTAGCCCTGCCGGGCGAGGTAGCGCAGGACGTCGTCGTACAGGCTCGGCGCCTCGAAGGCGGCGAGCAACTCGGCGTAGTGGTCGCCGGCCACGTTCCTGTGCGGGCGCAGCAGCGCGGGATCCTTGAAGCCGAGGAGGAACTCCAGGTGCCGGTAGAGGAAGGACTGGAATCCGGACGCCTCGCCGAGCGCCTCGCGGAAGGCGTTGAAGTCCGGTGGCGTCATCCAGCGGAAGCTGATCCACGAGGCATTCAGGGCGGTGAAGTGGTCGTTGGACCGCCGGAGCGCGACCAGCGCCTCGCCGAGATCGTCCTCGCGGAGGTAGCGCTGCGCGGTGCGCCACTCGAACGCGATGAGGTTGAAGTACAGCTCCATGATCTGGGAGCAGACGAGGAACATGTACTCGCCGGGCTCGTCCGTCACGGTGCTCTGCAGGCTAGCGAGAGTGGAGGCGCGGACGTAGGCGTCGTACGGCGTCGTCGACTCGAACTCGACCTTGGGCGCGGCAGGGGAGCGGTTCGACGGGTTGCGGCGACTGGTCATGGCGTCAGTCTGGTCGGTCACGCCGGGAGTGCGCATGGACTTAGGGCCCGACTTGCCCGGACGGGTACTCTGGACCCATGGCTCGTCGATTCCTGGTCGCCCTGTCGGCCGCCGCGCTCGCTGCCGTGAGCCTCACGGCCGGATGCACGTCCGAGGGCTCTGCCGAGGGCGCCGGCACCGCACCCTCGGTGCCGACGGCCCTGCCCTCGGACTTCCTCCCCGAGACCCCGGCGCCCACGGGCCAGGCCGACGCCCCGGTCCTCGTGCCCATGGACGAACTCCTCGTCACCGTCACCATCGGCGGCATCGCCGAGTTCGAGGTGCCCGAAGGCGAGGAGACCGACTGGACCATCCGCAGTTCGGACACCACGATCGTGGAGGTCGTGCCGGGCGCCGACGGGCAGTACCCCAGCGCCCGGGGCGTTGCAGAGGGGACGACCGATGTGTTCATGGTCAACCCCGAGGGCGAGCAGGTCGGCTACATCGTGACCGTCGTCCCCTAGCGCCGGTGCCGGCCCGGGCGACGGCGTAACGAATCGGCCACATCCGGGGCTGCCCCGGAACCCCATGTCACGAGCCCCCGTCCCAGGCTCAGAAGCGCCCGAACAGCGCACACCACGCGGGGAGTCCCGCAGAAGAGAAAGAGGTCAACCATGCACCGCAACACTCGCCGCGTCCTCGCTGCCGCGGCGGCAGCAGTCCTCGCCGTCGGCGGGGGCGCCGTCCTCACCGCATGCTCGTCCGGCAGCGGCTCCAGCTCCAGCTCGAGCTCCGCGTCCTCGGCACCCGCCGAGAGCGAGTCCCCGATGGGAGGTTCCCAGGTGGTCGGCCCCGTCATCGTCGAGCCCGGACAGACCACGGCGCAGACCACGGTCGGCCGAGGCCTGTACTTCAACGTGAAGGACCCGGTGGCGTGGAGCATCGAGACCAGCGACGACGCGATCGTGGACGTCACCCCCGGCACCGATGACGGGTCCTCGGTCACCGTCCCATTCGGTGAGGCCCTCGCCCCCGGCAAGGCCACCATCGACCTGTTCAAGAACGATGGCAGCGAGACCTGGACCGTCGAGGTCACCGTCACCGAGTAAGGCACAAGGACGGGTCGTCCGCGGTCGGCCGCGCTGACCTGACCGA
>JBJTJS010000170.1:0-4392 GCA_046096085.1 bacterium | reverse complement strand
GGATTGGGGTGACAAACCGGGGAGTGGGGGGCACATGGCGGGTAGGTTCCGCGCGTGGAGGAACTCGACGCGCGCGGTGCCGACGTCCTCGCCCGCCGGGCGGCCGCCTCCCTGCGCCGGCTCGGGTTGCGCTCGGGGGACCGCGTCGCGGTGATCGTCCCCGCCCCCGGAGACCACGCCGATCCCGCCGCGCGGCATGCGGCCGCCGCCGTCCAGCGCGACGTCCTCGCGCTCGCGTACGGCGCCCTCCGCGCGGGAATCGTCCCGGTGATGGTCAACCCCGCCCTCACTCGGGCGGAGCGCGATCCCCTCATCGCGGATGCTGACGTGGCGCTCGTCATCGACGACCCGCGTGCCCTGCGACTCCTGCTCGAGGGGCGGCACGGGGAGGACGACATCGCCGACGTCCCGCTCGCGCGCCCCATGCACTTCACCTCGGGGACCACGGGCCGGGCGAAGGGGGTGTGGACCGGCGTCCTCTCCGAGGCGGACGCCCGCCTGATGTGGGCCGACGAGATCGATCCCTGGCAGCTCGGCCCGGACGACGTCATCCTCACGCACGGTCCCCTCGCCCACTCCGCGCCACTGCGCTTCGGGATCGCCACGCTCATGGCGGGCGGGACCGTGGTGCTCCCCGGCTGGTTCGATGCCGACGCCTTCGCACGGGTCCTCGCCGAACGCCCGCCCACCGTCGCCTTCGCGGTGCCGAGTCACCTGCAGCGCCTCTTCGCCCTGCCCGGCGGGATCCCGCGGTCGCCGTACCGGCTGCTCATCCATGCCGGCGCCGCGTGCCCCGCTCCGCTGAAGCGACGCATTCACGCGTGGGCCGGCGTCGACCGCGTCGTGGAGTTCTACGGCGCGACCGAGGGCCAGTTCAGCATCTGCCCGGGTCCGGAGTGGGAGGAGCGGCCCGGGACCGTGGGACGCGCCCGGCGCGGCCGCCGCCTGCGCATCGACGGGGGCGTCATCTGGTGCGCGCCCCCGGCGTGGTCGCCGTTCTCCTACTGGGACGACCCGGCCAAGACGGCAGCAGCATGGCGAACGGGCCCCGACGGCGCGGCGGAGTTCACCGTGGGCGACCTCGGTCGCCTGGACGACGACGGCTACCTCTTCCTCGACGGCCGGCGCGACGACCTCGTCATCACCGGCGGTGTCAACGTGTACCCCGACGACGTCGAGTCGGTCCTCCTGGCCTGCCCGGGCGTGGCCCAGATCGCGGTCTTCGGCGTCCCCGACGAGCAGTGGGGGCAACGCGTGTGCGCTGCCGTCGTCGGCGATGTCGCTGAGGAGGACCTGCGAGCCTGGGCGGTCGACCACCTCGCCGGCTTCAAGCGGCCCAAGGCCTACTACCGGCTGGGCGACCTGCCCCGCACGGAGTCGGGCAAAGTACGCCGCCTCGCGCTGCCCGAGGCACTGGGACTCGTCGGGCCGATCGACTCCTGACCCGCCGTCCGCGGTGGCATCATGGCCCTCGAAGGAGGCGGCCATGCCCCGAGTCACGTCCACCGCGCCCCAGATCGAGGCCCTGCGCGACCCGAAGGAGCGCCGGCGCATCATCTCGGAGTTCATCGCCCCCATGCGGGTCAAGCCCGGATCGCGGGTGAAGCTGCCGGGCTCCTTCGACCCCTCGTATCGCGGGTCGCTCCTCACGAAGAAGGACGGCGAGGCCCTGCTCACCGCCGGGGTCGGGCTGCTCAGCGAATACCAGGCGAAGCTCGCGGCGCAGAACGAGTACGGCCTCCTCGTCGTCCTGCAGGCCATGGACGCCGCGGGCAAGGACGGCACGATCCGCCACGTGATGAGCGGAGTCAACCCGCAGGGCGTCCGCGTGACGAGCTTCAAGGCACCGTCGACGGAGGAACTCGACCACGACTACCTCTGGCGCGCGGCCAAGGCCCTGCCCACGCGCGGCGAGATCGGCATCTTCAACCGGTCGTACTACGAGGAGGTGCTCATCGCGAGGGTCCACCCGGCGATCCTCGAGCGCCAGCACCTGCCCAAGTCGGCGGCTGGGCGGGGCATCTGGAAGCGGCGCTACAAGCAGATCAACGACTGGGAGCGCTACCTCGTCGAGAATGGCTTCCCCGTGGTGAAGATCTTCCTCAACATCTCGCACGACGAGCAGCGCAAGCGCCTGCTCAAGCGCATCGACGACCCGACGCGCAACTGGAAGTTCGAGCCGGCTGATCTCGAGGAGCGCCGCTACTGGGACGACTACCAGGCGGCCTACTCCGACCTGCTCTCCGCGACGAGCACGGATGTTGCCCCCTGGTACGTCGTGCCCGCGGACTACAAGTGGTTCGCCCGGATCGCCGCGGCCGCGATCATCGCCGACGCCCTCATCACGATCAATCCCGACTTCCCGCCGGCGCGGCCGGAGGTCATCGAGCGACTGCCGGAGTACCGCGCCGCGCTCACCGAGGAGTTGCGCACCCACGCCTAGGGCTGCGCGTGCACTACGGTGGGCGTCACCCGACGCAGGAGGTAGCCGTGGTCTCCCGACCCATCCCCGCCCTACTCGTCTCCGCCGCGCTGGCCGCAGCCCTCGGCGGCGCGGCGTTCCTCCCGGGGCCCGCGGTCGCGGGCGACTCCGGCAAGCCGATCGTCATCGCGCTCGAGGCGCCGCTGACCGGGGACCAGTCCTCCAACGGCCAGGACATGCTCCGCGGCGCGCAGCTCGCCGCGATGCAGGTCAACACGCGCGGCGGCGTGCTCGGGCGGCAGATCAGCATCGTGGGCGTCGACGACCAGGCCGATCCCGCGCTCGCGCGCCAGGCGGTGCGGGAGTCGGTTGCGGCCGGCGCGGTCGCGGTGATCGGGCCGTACAACTCCTCGGTAGGCCTCAAGAACCTCGGCCTCTACGAGGATGAGCGGATCGTGCCGATGCGCATGACCTCGGACAACCGGACCGAGGGCTACGGCGCGACCCTGCAGCCCATGAACTCCCAGATCTCCCCGGTCGAGGTGGACTTCATCAGCGGCCAGGGCTACCGCTCGGTGGTCATGCTCGTCGATCCGTCGGCGTACACCAAGAGCATCGCCGAGCGCACCGCCAACGGCCTGGAGAAGGCTGGAGTCGCGGTGACGCGGATCATGATCCCGCCGTCGGCGAGCGACTACTCGGCGGAGGTGTCGCAGGCCCTCGCCCTCAATCCGGACCTCGTGTACTCCGCGACCTACTACCCCGAGGGCGTCATCATCGCGGCCGAACTCGCCGCGGCGAACTCCGGCGCGCAGTGCTTCATGAACCTCGCCAACGTCGACCGGGCATTCGTCCAGGAGGCCGGCCTCGAGGTGTCGCAGGAATGCATCTTCAGCGGGGTGCCGGCCGCAGCGCAGCTGCCGGATGCCGGGAGGTACGTGGCGGCCTACCGCAAGGCGTTCGGCGTGCAGCCGGACGTGTGGGGGGCGTTCACGTACGACTCGGCGTGGGTCCTCTTCCGCGCGATGGAGGCCGTGGGATCGACGCGGTACGGCGCGGTGCTCGACGCGGTGCTCCACACGCGCGGCATGCAGGGCGCGACCGGCACCATCGACATCCGGTCCAAGACGGGCAACCGGGCGCACGCCCCGGTCTACATCCTCGCCGTCGACGACGCGGGGGACTTCGTCATCGTTCAGTAGGCGGCGTTCAGTAGGCGGCGTGCAACAGGCCGAGATCCTCACTCCACGGAGATGCGGGGGAGGATCCTGTCGAGCCAGCGGGGCAGCCACCAGTTAGCCCTGCCCAGCATCGACATGAGCGACGGCACAAGGACGAGGCGGACGACCAAGGCGTCGATGAGTACGGCGCTGGCCAGGGCGACGCCGAAGAGCTTGATGGTGTCGTTCGGCGTGGGCACGAATGCGATGAACACCGAGCTCATGATGAGGGCGGCCGCCACGACGACCTTGCCGGAGCCGGCGAGGCCGAAGCGCACCGCCTGGCGGTTGTCGGAGTGGGCCTCCCAGTCCTCGCGCATGCGCGAGACGAGGAAGACCTGGTAGTCCATCGAGAGTCCGAAGAGGATGGCGAAGACCATGATCGGGAGGAACGGCAGGATCGGCCCGGTGGTGGCCACGCCGATGATGCTCGCCCCGACGCCCCATTGGAAGACCGCGACGGTGACGCCGAGCGCAGCGGCGAAGCTCATGAGGCTGGTCACCGCGGCGGTGAGCGGGATGACGAGGGACCGGAAGAGCAGGACGAGGGCGATGAAGCCGAGGCCGATGACGAGGAGCAGGAAGAGGGGCAGCACGTCCATGAGGACCGTCGTGAAGTCCTGCGTCACGGCCTGGGTTCCGCCGACGTAGATCGCTGCGCCCGACGGCGCGATGCGCGCGGCCGTCTGGTCGCGCAGGCGGTCGAGCAGCTGGTTGGTGGCGGGATCGTCCGGTGCCGTCGTGGGCCGG
>JBJTJS010000169.1:0-5619 GCA_046096085.1 bacterium | reverse complement strand
ACTACCTTCTTATGACTCATATGCGGATTTCTGAGGCCGCCGACTACCTCGGTGTCAGCGACGACACCCTGCGACGCTGGGTCGACGCCGGCCGGGTACCCGCCGCCACCGACGCCTCGGGACGGCAGGTCATCGCGGGCGCCGACGTGGCCCGGCTGCTCCGGGACACGCAGGCCCCGCCCACGTCGGCCGACGCGCCGGTCGTCGGGCGCTCGGCGCGCAACCGCTTCCCCGGGATAGTGACCCGGGTCGTCAAGGACACCGTGATGGCACAGGTGGAGATCCAGGCAGGCCCGCATCGCGTGGTGTCGCTCCTCAGCCGCGAGGCAGTCGACGAACTCGGCCTGGAGCCCGGGTCGCTCGCCATCGCGACGGTGAAGGCCACCAACGTCGGCGTGGAGGTTCCCGGCCGATGAGCAGGGGTCGCGCGGTGGCCGTGCTGGCGCTGATCGGCGCGATCGGGGTCGCCGGCTCCGGATGCTCGGCGGGGACCGGACCCGAGGCCGCGCCGCCCGTGCCTGAGCGCAGCACGATCACCGTGGGCGCCGCATCCTCGTTGACGGACGTCCTCGCCACTGTCGCCGAGGAGTTCACCGCGGCGAACCCCGGGGTCAGCGTCCGGTTGTCGTTCGCGGCCAGCAGCGCCATCGCCGAGCAGATCCGGGGAGGAGCCCCTCTCGACGTCTTCGCGTCCGCGGGCACGACGGCCATGGCGCCGATGCTCGCGGAGGGACTGGTGACGGGAGCGACGGCCTTCGCCGGAACCTCGCTGCAGATCGCCGTACCCCCCGGGAACCCGGCGGGAGTCACCGGCCTGGAGGACCTCGCCCGGGGAACCGTGGTGGTCTGCCAGCGGCAGGTCCCGTGCGGCGTGGCGACCGCCCAGCTCTTCGAGCGCAACGCCATCGCCGTCACCCCCGCGAGCTACGAGCCGGACGTGCGCTCGGTGCTGGGCAAGGTAGCCGCCGACGAGGCCGACGCCGGCATCGTCTACGCCACCGATGTCCTCGCCAGCGAGTCCCGGGTGGTCGGCATTCCCATCCCCCCGGAGGCCAACGTCACCACGACGTATGAAGCCGCCGTCGTAGCGGACTCGACGAACGCATCGGCCGCCGCCGCGTTCGTCGCGTTCCTCTCCGGGCCCGAGGCGCAGGCGACGCTGTCCGCGGCTGGGTTCGTGCTCCCGTGACGACGCGCACTCGGACCCCCCTCCCGCTCGGCCTGCTGGCCGCGGTGGCCGTGGGCTTCCTGGCGATCCCCCTGCTCGGCCTCCTCCTGCGGACGCCCTGGACACGGCTGCCCGAACTCCTCTCCTCCCCGGTCGCCCTGGAGGCACTCCGGCTATCCCTCGTCTGCTCGCTCAGCGCCACAGCCCTGGCCATCGTCCTGGGCGTCCCCCTCGCCTGGGTGCTCGCCCGCTCGCGGGTGCGGGGGACCACGTTCCTGCGGGCGCTCGTCACGCTGCCCCTGGTCCTTCCGCCGGTCGTCGGCGGCGTCGCCCTGCTCCTCGCCTGCGGACGCCGCGGCGTCATCGGGCAGTACCTCTACGACTGGTTCGGCGTACAGCTGCCCTTCAGCACCGCCGGGGTGATCCTCGCCGAGGCGTTCGTCGCCATGCCCTTCCTCGTCATCACCGTGGAAGGCGCACTGCGCAGCGCGGACCCCCGCTTCGACGAGGCCGCCGCCACCCTGGGGGCCGGTCCGTGGACGGTCCTGCGCCGCGTGACGCTGCCCCTCATCGGCCCGGCGCTCGTGGCGGGAACCGTCCTCGCCTGGGCGCGCGCACTCGGGGAGTTCGGGGCGACCATCACGTTCGCCGGCAACCTCCCGGGAGTCACCCAGACCCTCCCCCTCGCCGTCTACGCGGCCCTCGACACCGACCGCGAGGCGGCGATCGCCCTGAGCCTCGTCCTCCTCATGGCGTCGCTCACCGTGCTGCTGCTCCTACGCAATCGCTACCTCCGCGGGGCATCCTCGTGAGCGTGTCCGCGCGCCTGAGCCTGCCGCGGGAGGCCTTCGATCTCGACGTGACGCTGCACGCGGGCCCCGGCGAGGTCGTGGCCCTGCTCGGGCCCAATGGATCGGGCAAGTCGACGACGCTGCGCTGCCTCGCCGGGCTGGAGTCCCCTCGGGAGGGCCGCATCGAGATCGGCGGACTGCTCGTCGAGGACACCGCGTCGGGCACGGACCTGCCTCCCGAGCGCCGGTCCGTCGGCTTCGTCTTCCAGGACTACCTGCTCTTCCCGCACCTCACCGTCGCCGACAACGTCGCCGTCGGCCCCAGGTCTCGGGGCGCCTCCCGTCGCGACGCCGCTCAGCGAGCGCGGGAGTGGCTGGAGCGCCTGGACCTCGCGGACCTGGCCGACCGGAAGCCCGGGAGCCTGTCGGGAGGGCAGGCCCAGCGAGCCGCCCTCGCCCGCGCCCTCGTCTGCGACCCGGCCCTCCTGCTCCTCGACGAGCCGCTCGCGGCGCTGGACGCCGGGACGCGCGCCAGCGTCCGCTCCGAGCTCAGGCGCCACCTCGGCGACTACGCCGGTGCCACGGTGATGGTGACGCACGATCCCATCGACGCCGCCGTCCTCGCCGATCGCGTCCTCGTCATCGAGGAGGGGCACGTGGTGCAGCAGGGAACCCCTGCCGACGTCGCGCAGCGGCCGGCGTCGCCGTACGTCGCGCAGCTCGTCGGCGTGAACATGCTGCGGGGGGTGGCCGATGACGGGGTGGTGGCTCTGGCGGGCGGCGGCGTCGTACACGTCGCTGACCGGCACCTGGCGGGCGAAGCCATCGTGGCCATCCGTCCCGAAGCCCTCTCGGTGCACCGTCAGCGCCCGGAGGGCAGCGCTCGGAATGCGTGGCCGGGCCGCGTGGCGTCCCTGGAGTCGCGCGGCGACGTCGTGCGGGTCGAGGTCGCGACGAACCCGCCCTTGGCGTGCGTCGTGACCCCCGCGGCCGTCGCGGGCCTCGGCCTGCACGAGGGGGCGGAGGTCTGGCTCAGCGTGAAGGCGACGGACCTCGACGCCTACCCCGCCTAGCATCCGCACCCCCACGCCGTTTCCCGAGACAAACACCCCGAATTCAGGCCGGAAATCAGTCACTTTCCCTCGGTAACCGGGGTCGGGCTGCGCGCTGGAACCCCGTGACGATGAGGTGGGGGCGTCCCCAGGCGACCTCCCAGGTCCAGCGCACCACCGGGTGGCCGTTCAGCTCGATGTCCGTCTGCCGGCGCTTCTCGGCGCGCAGATCCCGAGGCATTTGGTACTTCACCTCCCCGTCAGCCTCCCCGACGACGCCGTCGGCGAAGAAGTCCACGCGGAACCAGGCCCCGCTCGCACCCTGGACCCAGCGCTGGGGCTCCGGCAGGGGCATGCCCGCCTCATCGAACCGCCACCACGACAGGCTCTCCAACGCGGTCTCCAGCCGCGGATCCACCAGGTGCTGCACCTGCCTGACGACGCGAAGCCCGTGGCCCGAGCAGTCCGCGACGGTGCTCGATGCGAGCGTCGCCGCCCACTCGCGCACCTCCGGAAGGGACGCCAGTGCGGTGATGGCGTGTGCGTCCAGTGGCTGGTCGGGCGCGCCACGTCCGGCCACGGCGGCCCGCACGGCCGAGTTCAGCACGATGAACGCTGCCAGGGGCGATCTCCCGCGGGCGCAGTCGATCCCGGTGCGCAGGACAGACGTCACGAGCTGCCCCGACGGACCCTGGACCACGTGGCCGTCGGCGAGTTCGGCATGGCGGATGAGTACCCCGCTCTGCAAGCCCGGCCGGACTCGCGATCCCGGGGGGACGAGCAGCATCGGCGGCCGCGCGGGTCCCAGGATGTGCAGCCCCCACTCGCGTCCCGCCGCATCTCCGGCAACGACGGGCTCGATCCCGCGTTCCCGCAGCCGCCTGATCGCCCTGTGCAGCGGGGCGTCGTCCGCGTCCGGGGAATCGTGCTCCACGACCACGAACCACCCACGGCAGACTCTGCGGACGAGTCCCGCTGCGACGGTGCGCTCGACTTGAGCCGCGCCACCGTCGAGGAAGTCGGCCTCGTCGAGGGCGAAGGGGCGGCCGCCGAATCTCTCAGCGAGGAGGCGCGCGGCATGGCGGGTACGTGCGTGGGCAGTCATGCCCCGAGCGTGCGGCTGCCGGCGGCGCGGCCGCCGTCGTCACCGTGCGCCTGGGGACAGCTGGGATCACCGTGCCCGGGGGACAACCCGCGTGCCCGCCGATTCCCGCGGGAAGTCCCCCAAAAGTCCCCGGGGAATGGGGGGCTTTCTCTCGGGAACGGGCTATCGGGGCTCGGACTGGCGGCGCAGTTCGTGCTTGCCGAGCGCCGCCAGGTGCACCTCGTCGGGACCGTCGGCGATCAGCAGCGTGCGCACCCCGGCGAACATGGCCGCGAGCGGGGTGTCCTGCGACAGCCCCATCGCCCCGAAGGCCTGCATGGCGCGGTCCAGGATCCCCTGGACGGTGACGGGCGCGGCGATCTTGATCGCCTGGATCTCGGTATGCGCGCCGCGCACGCCGACCGTGTCCATGAGCCAGGCCGCCTTGAACGTGAGGAGGCGCAACTGCTCGACCTCGATCCGCGAGCGGGCGATCCACTCGCGGATGACGCCCTGCTCGGCGAGCGGACGCCCGAAGGCCACCCGGTCCGCGACGCGCTCGCACATGAGCTCGATCGCGCGCTCGGCCATCCCGATGGAGCGCATGCAGTGGTGGATGCGCCCGGGACCGAGCCGTGCCTGGGCGATGAAGAAGCCGTCCCCCTCGCCCGCGATGAGGTTGCCGGCGGGGACCCGGACGTCGCGGAACACCATCTCGGCGTGGCCGCCGTGGTCGTGGTCGTCGTACCCGAGCACCTCCATGCCGCGCACGATCTCCACCCCGGGAGTCTCGCGCGGCACCAGGATCATCGACTGCTGGCGGTGGCGATCGGCGTCCGGATCGGTTTTGCCCATCACGATGAAGATCGCGCAGTCGGGGTTCATGGCGCCCGTGATCCACCACTTGCGCCCGTTGATGACGTAGGAGTCCCCGTCGCGCACGATGGACGTCCCGATGTTGGTGGCATCCGAGGATGCGACGTCCGGCTCGGTCATCGCGAACGCCGACCTGATCTCGGCATCCAGCAGGGGCCGGAGCCAGCGGTCCTGCTGCTCCGGCGAGCCCGCGATCGCGAGCACCTCCATGTTGCCCGTGTCCGGCGCCGAGCAGTTGAAGACCGCGGGCGCGAGCCCCGGGCTCCGCCCGGTGATCTCGGCGAGCGGGGCGTACTGGAGGTTGCTCAGCCCAGCACCGCGCTCGCCGGGCAGGAAGAGGTTCCACAGCCCCTCGGCGCGGGCCTTGGCCTGCAACTCGCGCAGGATCGGGGTGCGGCTCCAGGCCCAGCGATCCTCGAGCTCGCCCACCTCGCGGTAGTACGCCGCCTCATTCGGGTAGACGTGCGCGTCCATGAAGGCGAGCAGCCGGTCGCGGTAGTCCTCGGTGACCGCGTCGACGACGAGTCCCTCCCGGGCCATGACCGGGCGGATGTCAACCCCGACGTTCGACAGGATCGCGGTCGCCATCCCCCGGCGGCGAAGCTCCGACAGGACGCCGGGCGCCTCGTCGTACGCACGCCACAGGTC
>JBJTJS010000168.1:0-2154 GCA_046096085.1 bacterium | reverse complement strand
GCAGAGGCCCCAGGACGGACCCCGTAGGGAGTAGCGGCGGCAGCAGCCGGCGATCCCGCTTGGCGCGACGCACCAGGTCGGTGACGTACCCTTCGGGCGCGCCGATCCGGTTGTCCGTCAGCCAGGACAGGATCATCGACGCGGGCGTCGCCGCGGCGCGGCCGGTGAGGCGCATGCCGAGGTAGTCGATGGGCTCGAGCAGCCAGCGCGCCCGGGCGAGGACCTCGGGGAACTCCCGTTGCAGGAGCAGCGAGTGGCCGGTCGGGTCCGCGCCGCTCGGCGTCGGCGCGCCACCGGTGGTGCGCACCCTCGGCAGCACCCGGTGCGGGGCGAAACCCTGGACGGTGAGGGGACCGCCGATGACCTCCTTCATATATCGCCGCGCACGGGTATCGGCCCACAGGAGCACGGGGCCCACGGGGTTGCCCTCCGCGTCCACGGGGACGGTGGACCCCCACTGGCCGGTGACGGCCACGGCCGCGGGCGCGCCTGACGATCCCGAGGAGACGACTTCACGGGCCGCCTCGAGCACCGCGGTCCACCACTCGGCAGCGTCCTGGGTGGCACGCCCGTCGATGCCGATGTCGACAGAGACCGCGCGGTGCGCGACGTGACCGAGGGTGCCGTCGGGCTCGACCGCGGCGACCTTGGGGCCGCCGTTGCCCAGGTCGATCGCGAGGGTCCAGCTCATGGCATCACGCGTCGGGGGCGGCGACATGCATGGCGTCGAGGACCCCGCCCATCACCGTGCGCAGCGTCTCATCGCCGTTGGGCATCGAGCCGAAGCCGTACATCGCTCCGCTCGCGGCCGGCTCGCCGCGGTGCTCCAGGGCGTAGTCCGTCGCGGCCCGAAGGTCGGCCAGGAACTCCTCCGCCACCCCGGCGCGGGTGTTCGGCCCGGTGATGCAGAAGTGCAGTGCCGGCGGGAGCTGGAGGGCGTTCATCCGCCAGCCGCGCCGCTGGAGAGCGTCGTTGAGCAGGTAGACGTCGAGCTCGTCCTCGCCCGAGGCATCGGTCGCAGACTGGAACGACGTCATGAACAGCGGGTCCCCGATCACCTGCAGTTCCGGGATCCCCAGCCGGATCCCGGCCTTGATCGTGTCGTTGGTCCCCAGGATCGCCCGGGCCCGCTCGAGGTATCCCTCGCGGCCCATGGTCACCATCGCGGCCCACGTCGAGGCGATGAGCCCTCCGCTGCGCGACCCCGCAAGGCCGGGAGACAGGTAGAGGCCGCCGGGCCAGTCGGTCGAGGCGAACCACTGCCGCGAGCGCAGCCCCGCGTCGCGGTAGAGGAGGACCGACGTGCCCTTGAGGGCGTAGCCGTACTTGTGGGTGTCCGCCGACAGGCTCGTCACGCCCGGGACCCTGAAGTCCCACGGCGGCACGTCGTACCCCAGGTCCTCCGCCCACGGCAGCAGGAATCCGCCCAGGCACCCGTCCACGTGCAGGCCGATCCCGCGCTCCTGCGCGAGGGCGCCGATCTCGTCGATCGGGTCGATGAGGCCGTGGGCGTAGTCCCCGGCACTGCCCACCAGGCAGATGGTGCTGTCATCGACGAGGTCGGCCATCGCATCGACATCGGCGACGTACGCCGCCGTCACCGGGGCATCGCGCACCTCGATGCCCATCCAGTGCGCCCCCTTGCGCAGGGCGACATGCGCGGTGACGGGAAGCACGACATTGGGCGTGCGCACGCCGCGGGCCTCCCGCGCCTGCTCGCGGTAGGAGTAGAGGGCGTGCACGAGGCTGTCGCTCCCCCCGGACGTCACCACGCCCACCGGCTCCGGCGCATGGAAGAGGTCGGCCGACATGGCGATCGTCTCGCCCTCGAACTTCGTGGCCGAGGGGTACATGTCGCGCTGCAGCACATTGGCGTGGGCGAAGTGCTCGAAGACCTCCGCGAGGAAGTGATAGTGCTCGTGGTCACCGCTGTAGAGGCTGCCCGAGACGCGGCCCGCATCGCCCTGGGCATCCTCCGCCTTCGCCATGAGCGCGATGTCGCTCAGCACTGCGTCACGGTCCTCGCCGTGCTCGGGGATGCCCAGGGCGATGCGGGCCGCGTCTCGGGCAGCCTCTACAGCGGTGACCACGAGCACTATCACTTCCTCGCGGAGGTCTTCGAGCACTTCGCCCACGCCAATGTGCTGCAGCGCG
>JBJTJS010000167.1:0-4265 GCA_046096085.1 bacterium | reverse complement strand
GGCGCGAGGGTGCGCTGCCCCTCCCGGACCACCTCGTCGGAGGTGTCGCTGAACGCTGGGCGCAGATGGTCCAGGACGGCACGATCGACTGGGGCATGGCCGAGGCCCTCGCGATCGGGTCGCTGCTGCTCGAGGGCCGTTCGGTGCGCCTCGCCGGGCAGGACACCCGCCGCGGGACCTTCGGACACCGCCACGCCGTCATCGTCGACCGCGACACCGGCTGGCAGTACAAGCCCCTCAAGCAGTGCTACCGCAATGGCGCGAAACTGTGGGTCTACGACTCGCTGCTCAGCGAGTTCGCCGCCCTCGGATTCGAGTACGGCTACTCCGTGGCCCGCCCTGACGCGCTGGTGATGTGGGAGGCGCAGTTCGGCGACTTCACGAACGGCGCGCAGACGATCATCGACGAGTTCGCCAGCTCCGGGGAGCAGAAGTGGAACCAGCGCTCCTCACTGGTCATGCTGCTTCCGCACGGTCACGAGGGCCAAGGCCCCGATCACTCATCAGCCCGCGTAGAGCGCTTCCTGCAGATGTGCGCCCAGGACAACATGACCGTCGCGATGCCCTCGACGCCGGCGTCGTACTTCCACCTCCTGCGCTGGCAGGTGCTGTCGGAGCTCATCCGTCCCCTGGTGATCTTCACCCCGAAGTCGCTGCTGCGCGCCAAGTTCGCGACGTCGCAGCTCGCGGACTTCACGCAGGGCCGCTTCCTGCCGGTCCTGCCCGACCCGTCCGTCGCCCCGGCGACCGCCGAGCGCGTGCTCCTGTGCAGCGGCAAGGTGTACTACGACCTCCTCGCCGAGCGCGAGCGCCGAGGCGACGAGCGGACCGCCATCATCCGGCTGGAACGCTTCTACCCCATCCCCTACCGCACGCTGCCCAAGCTCATCGGGGAGTACCCAGCCTCTGCCAGCGTGCGCTGGGTGCAGGAGGAGCCGGCGAACCAGGGTGCCTGGTCCTTCATGGCGCTCAACCTCCCCGAGGTCATCGGCCGCGGCATCGAGGGCGTGTCGCGTCCCTCGTCCTCCTCCCCGGCCGTGGGCAGCCATCACCGCCACGAGGACGAGCAGCGCGCGGTCATCGACGCTGCGTTCGCCTGAGACCGGCATGTACTTCACCGATCGCGGCATCGAGGAGCTCGCGCAGCGTCGGGGCGAGGAGGACATCAGCATCGCGCTCCTGGCCGAGCGACTGCGGGAGTTCGTCGACCTGAACCCGGAGTTCGAGGTGCCCGTCGAACGCCTGGCGACGTGGCTCGCCCGCGATGACGACCTCGACGACTGACGTCCCGCGCCCGTGAGCACTGCAGCGACGGTCGCGGACGTCCGACAGGTGCTCCGCGGGCCCTTCCGCGTCCTGGTGGCGGGACGTCTCATGGACTCCATCGGCAACGGCATGACCCTGTCGCTGCTGGTGGTCTACCTCTCGCAGGTGCGCGGCATCCCCATCCTCATCGCGTCGCTGGTCCTCACCTGGATGGCAGTGCTCGGGATGGCGGCCGCTCCCCTCGCGGGAACCCTCACCGATCGCTACGGCCCCCGGCGGGTGATCCTCGTCGCCGTTGCCCTCGAGTGCGCGGGCGTGCCGCTGCGGTCGCAGGCCACGTCGGTCGGCGCGGCGTTTGCCGTCGCCTCGCTCATGGCGATCGGCAGCGCGGGGATCTGGGGGCCGATCAGCACGTTCACGGCGCAGATCGTCCCCGAGGAGCAGCGACCCACCGCCTTCGCCGTGAGCTTCATGTGCCTCAACCTCGGCCTCGGGATCGGCGGCCTCATCGGCGCGGCCATCGTCGACATATCCCGGCCCGAGACCTTCGTCATCCTCTACCTCGTCGACGCTACTACCTACGCCTTCACCTGGCTCGCGGTCGCCTCCCTGCGCGGGCTCGGCGGCCCGGTCCCCCTGGACGAGGACACCCCCACCACCGGAGGCTGGCGCACCGCGCTGGGCGACCGCCGCCTGCGGCGCATGGTCGCGGTCTCCCTGCTCCTGCTCACGTTCGGCTACGGCTCGCTCGAGGCTGGCCTCGCCATCTTCGTGACGGACACCGCGCGTCTGCCTGAGGGGATCATCGGGATCGTCTGGTTGGTCAATACCGTGACGATCGTCGCGTGCCAGCTGTTCGTCCTGGCGTGGGTGCGCGGCCGGTCGCGCACGCGCATGATCGGGATTGTCGGGCTCCTGTGGGGCAGTTCCTGGCTCATCCTGGCGCTCGTCCCGGAAATTCCCTATACGGCGGCGATCGTCGTCCTGCTCGCCTCCACGGCGGTGTTCGCCCTGGGCGAGTCGGTGTGGAGCCCGACCGCACCCGCGCTGGTCAACGCCATCGCACCCGATCATCTGCGCGGCCGCTACCACAGCGCGCAGACGCTCACGTGGAGCGTCTCGGCCGCCCTCGCCCCCGTGCTCTCCGGCCTGCTCATCGGGGCCGGGCGCGGGGCGATGTGGGCTGCCATCGTCGGGATCGGCTGCCTGGCGGCGGCAGCGTACGCGCAGACCTTACGCGGGGTCGTCACCCCGGACGAGGACGGCAGGGCGGCGCGCGTCAGCGGGTGAGCACGAGCTTGCCGAAGACGTCCCCGGCCTGAAGCGCCTCGAAGGCGTCGCGCGCCTGCGCCATGGGCATCTCCGCGGCGATGGGCGGTCGCACGCCCGTGGAGTCGAGCAGCGCGATGAGGGACTCGAGCTCCTCGCGGGTGCCCATGGTCGAGCCGATCACGGACAACTGCAGGAAGAAGATACGTGCGAGATCCGCCGGGGGGTTCATGCCGCTGGTCGCCCCGGAGACCACGATGCGACCGCCCGGGCGCAGGGCCTTGAGCGAGTGCGACCAGGTCGCCTGGCCCACGGTCTCCATCACGGCATCGACGCGGTCCGGGAGGCGGGCGCCGGTCTCGAAGGCCTGCTCCGCCCCGAGGTCGAGGGAGCGCTGACGCTTCTCCTCGTCGCGCGACGTCGTCCACACGCGCAGGCCCAGGGCCCCGCCCAGCTGGATGAGCGCGGTGGCGACACCGCCGCCGGCCCCCTGCACGAGCACGGTCTCCCCGGGCTGCAGCCGACCGCGGGTCGTGAGCATCCGGTAGGCCGTGAGCCAGGCCGTGGGCAGGCACGCCGCCTCGGCCCACGACAACGACGCGGGCTTGGACACGAGGTTGCGCTCGGGCACCGCCACCCGCGCAGCGAAGGTCCCGGGGTAGACCTCGGAGAGCAGCGAGCGCTTCGGGTCGAGGGTCTCGTCTCCTCCGCCCGAGGCCGGATTGCCGATGACCGCGTGCACGATGACGTCGCGTCCGTCGGCGCTGATCCCGGCTGCGTCGCAGCCCAGGATCATTGGCAGGCGGTCCTCGGTGATGCCCACCCCGCGCAGCGTCCCCAGGTCGTGGTGGTTGAGGGTGGCCGCCTTCACGTCGACGGCGACCCAGCCCTCGGGCACCTCCGGCTCGGGGAGGTCGCCGACGACGAGGCCGGACAGAGGGTCGTCGGAGGAGAATGACGCGGCGTACACGGCCTCCATGGGAATCCGCCTCTCGCTACTGGGGTAGGGACTACTGCTGGCGGGCAACGCCGTCGGCGATCGCCGCGGCCGCGACCGCGCGGGGAACCTCGGCGGAGACGCGGCGATCGACGATGCTCGGGACGATGGTGTACGGCGTGAGGTCGTCGGCCGCGCACTGCGCGATCGCCATCGCGGCAGCGCGCTTCATCCCCGATGTGACGGTCGAGGCGCCGACATCGAGCGCTCCCCGGAAGACCCCGGGGAAGGCGAGGACGTTGTTGATCTGATTGGGGAAGTCGCTGCGCCCTGTCGCGACGACCGCCGCGGTGCGACGGGCCACCTCGGGATGGATCTCCGGGTCGGGGTTGGCGAGGGCGAAGACGATGGAGTCCGTGGCCATCGAGGCGACCGCCGCATCGTCGACGTGGCCCGCGGAGACGCCGATGAAGACGTCGGCGCCGCGCATGGCCTCCTCGATGCTTCCGCTCCGTCCCCTTCGGTTGGTGCGTGCTGCGAGGTCATCCTTCACGGGGCCGAGGTTGGCGCGGTTCGCGGAGATCATCCCCACGGAGTCGCCGACGGCGATGTCGCCGATCCCGGCATCGAGGAGGATGTTGGTGACGGCGACGCCGGCGGCCCCCGCGCCTGACACGACCGCGCGCAGGTCGCCGAGCGATCGCCCAGTGACGGTGGCGGCGTTCATCAGGGCAGCGAGGACGACGATGGCGGTGCCGTGCTGGTCGTCGTGGAAGACCGGGATGTCCAGGGC